>CAOKHR010000110.1 GCA_948468325.1 uncultured Lachnospiraceae bacterium
GGGTTTCATAACCCCATCGGTGCCTTTCGCAGAAAGGCGGATTATAGATATGGAATTTTATATGAATGCACAAATGCAGCGGTTTAATCTGTTGATGTCAGAAATTGATACTGCTTACCATGACGCGGCGCTTAAACTGGGAATGTCCGACAGTGCAATGCTGGTTCTTTATACACTCTGCTCCGGCGGCGGGGAATGTATGCTTAGTGATATTACATCCGGAGCCAGCAAGCAGACGGTTAACTCTGCACTGCGGAAACTGGAATCAGAAGGGATTGTTTATCTGGAAATTTTTGAGGGAAGGAAAAAGAAAGTGTATCTAACCCCCAAAGGCAGGCAGTTTGCCAAAGATACGGTTTTTCGGGTAATCGAGGCAGAAAATGAGATATTTGCGTCATGGTCCGGGGAAGAGAAACGTATCTATATAGACCTGACACAGCGGTATCTGGCAGATTTTAGGAAAAAAGTAAAGGAGCTTTGAGTATGCGGATACAGCTTTCGGATCACTTTGATTACAAAAGATTATTGAAGTTTACATTTCCGTCCATGGTTATGATGGTGTTCACTTCTCTTTACAGTGTAGTGGACGGATTTTTTGTTTCTAATTTTGTGGGAAAGACACCCTTTGCCGCGGTTAATTTTATCATGCCGGTGCTTATGATTCTGGGTTCTGTCGGCTTTATGTTCGGCTCCGGAGGAAGCGCTCTCGTTTCCAGGACCATGGGTGAGGGGGAACCGGAGAAGGCGCGGAAGCTCTTTTCTTTGTTTATATACAGTACAGCAGTCTGCGGCGTTATCCTTGCCGTTATCAGCTTTCTTTTTCTGCGTCCTCTTGCAGCGCTTATGGGGGCAGAGGGGGAAATGCTGGATAACTGTGTGCTTTACGGCAGGATTTTACTGCTGTCACTGCCTTTTTATATGCTTCAGTTTGAGTTCCAGAGTTTTTTTATTACAGCGGAAAGACCGCAGATGGGGCTGGTGGTTACTGTGGTATGAGGTCTTACAAATATGGTACTGGATGCGCTGTTTATGGCGGTTTTTTCCTGGGGGCTTGCGGGAGCTGCGGCTGCTACGGCAGTCAGCCAGATACTTGGCGGATTCATTCCGATTCTGTATTTTTGCAGGGCGGGGAGAGGTGTTCTTTGGCTGACAAAGACAAAAATGGACAAAAAAGCATTGGTAAAGGCCTGTACGAATGGCTCTTCGGAGCTTATGAGCAATATATCCATGTCGATTGTAAGTATACTGTATAATTTCCAGTTGATGAGATATGCCGGTGAAAACGGAATTGCCGCTTATGGGGTGCTGATGTATGTAAATATGATTTTCCTGGCAATTTTTATCGGATATTCCACAGGCGTGGCGCCGGTAGTCGGCTACCATTACGGGGCGGAGAATCATTCGGAACTAAAGGGATTGTTAAAAAAGAGCTATGTCATTATTGGCATATTTGCAGTGGCCATGTTTGGGCTGGCTGAGCTTCTGGCAGGAACGCTGGCCGGTATCTTTGTGGGATATGACAAAGGGCTTATGGAGATGACGGAAAGGGCATTTATGATCTATTCAGTTTCTTTCCTGTTCTCCGGGATTGCCATTTATGGTTCTTCTTTCTTTACCGCGTTAAATGACGGGCTGACTTCCGCCCTGATCTCCTTTTTGCGCAGCCTCTTGTTTCAGGTGGCAGCCGTTATTATCCTGCCGCTTGTTTTCGGGATAGACGGGATCTGGTTTTCGGTTGTGGCGGCGGAGCTGGTAGCGGCGGTGATGACGGTTTTGTTTATCGCCGGAAAGAGGGGAAAGTATCACTATTAAATAAAATGTAGTTTGTGGAATCAGGATTGGAGGAATGGAGAGATTGGAAAAAGTTTATAAGGTAATACGGGTTATTACGGTAGCGCCGGTTCTGGCACTTATTATGGCAGGTCTGACTGCAGGAAGGTGTGAGGGTATTTTTCCTTCCACATGGCATTTGGCATACAGTATGTTTTTCCTTGGCATCCTGCCGTTATTGGCATATCCGCTCCAGAAATATATTCCTGCTTATAAAGATCAGGGACGCGAAGGGCAGCGGAATCTGGCAATTCTCTTTGCTGTGGCAGGATTTACAATGGGCTGCGTTATGAGTTTTGCATTTCCGGCGTCTGACGGACTGTGGGTGATATTTTTGGAATATTTTTGCGGTGCTCTGGCAGTGCTTATCTTTAATAAAGGATTCCATATCCGGCTCAGCGGCCATGCCTGCGGTGCTCTGGCGCCGGTAGCGCTTTTTCTGTATTTCGGGCTGTATGGGGCAGCGGCAGCCGGTACGGTTTTGGCAGTTCTTGTGTTTGTGGCAAGTATAGAGACGAAGCGCCATACATTTTTTCAGCTGCTTGGCGGCGGGCTGGTTCCGCTTATCAGTATAGTTGTGATTGGACAGTTTTTTGATTTATCGGCTTGACAATTTTTAAAAAACTTTATAAAATATAATGGCTTGCTCGGAGGGCATATTATTCATTTAGAGATAATAGGCTGGATAAGGCACGGACTGAAATGTCTGTTTCTTATCCGGCTTTTTGTTTTGCGGGGAAGTAAATATATATTTCGTGAAGGAAGTGAAGGTTATGGATTTTCTGACAGGAAAAATAAGACCAATGTATTTTAAGTATCTGGCTGCTGCCTTTGGAAGTGCGCTGATTTCGTCCATCTATGGCATGGTGGATATGGCTATGGTGGGACAATATCAGGGACCGGAAGGAACGGCGGCTTTGGCAGTTGTCAGTCCCGTCTGGAATATTATTTATAGTCTGGGACTGCTCATGGGAATTGGCGGTTCTGTACTTTTCAGCACACTGCGGGGAGAATCCGGACAGAATCAGAAAAAGTCCAATGAATATTTTACTGCTGCAGTGATTGGCGTAGTAATTCTGGCAGTTATTACATGGGTGGCGGTTATCTTTTTTGACCGTGAATTGCTGCTTTTGTTTGGGGCGGAGGAAACTTTGCTGCCTTTGGCAAGGCGGTATCTGTTTCCCGTGAAATTTGTAGTGCCGAGTTTTCTTTTTACACAGCTTATGGCTGCTTTTTTGCGCAATGACGGAAATCCGGCGCTGGCTACAAAAGCAGTTTTATTTGGCGGCATTTTTAATCCAAATTAGGGTTTAATTCCCCGCAGCTCTGCTGCGTAGCAAGCTAATACCGAGCAGAGCGAGGTTGGTCTTTTGATACCCCGCAGCTTGCTGCGGGGTCGTTCATTATTTTTTGTTTTTGTCCTGAAGATGGGTATTATGGGAGCAGGGCTTGCTACTGCTATGGGGTCTGTGTTTTCCCTGCTGGCAATGCTGACACATTTTGTGGGTAAAAAGAATACGCTTAAGTTTGTAAAGCCGGTGAAATTGTTTTCCATGCTGAAATCTATTTGCGTAACCGGATTTTCCACTTTTTTTATTGATGTGGCGATGGGAATTCTTACGATGCTGTTTAACAGGCAGATTTTGAAATATCTGGGGACGGATGCGCTGTCAGTTTATGGCATTATCATCAATATCAGCACGTTTGTCCAGTGCTGTGCATACAGTATCGGACAGGCTTCCCAGCCGATGATTTCCATGAATTACGGCGCAGGAAAAGGGGAGCGCATTGCACAGATTTTGAAATATGCATTGGGAACGGCAGCAGCATTCGGGCTTATTTGGACGGCTCTGGCGGTCTTTGTGCCAAATGCATTTGTTCGTATTTTTATGACGCCGACGGAAGAAATACTGGCCATTGCACCCGGTATTATCCGCAGTTACGGGATTTCTTTTCTTCTGCTTCCGTTTAATATTTTTTCAACTTATTATTTTCAGGCATTGATGAAGCCGAAAACTTCTTTTGCGGTGTCTGTTTCCAGAGGGGCTGTAATCAGCGGAATTTTAATTTGTATTCTTCCTGTTTTGGCCGGAGCGAATGCAATCTGGTTTGCTATGCCGGTTACGGAATTTTTAGTTGCGGTTTATGTTATAATAAGAATGGTACAGTATATGAAAGCAGTTAAAATTTCTTGAAAGTTTTCTTATGATATGTAACAATAGTAAATAAAACTGCTGTCACACAGACAAGGAAGCGTTGTCTGATTAAGAAAGAGGTAACATACATTGAAAACAAGAGAAGAAGCACTTGCATATGGGCTGTCATTTCCGGATACTTATCAGGAAGCTCCGTTTCATGATGAAAACTGGCAGCTTGTCAGGGTAAAAGAAAGCAAAAAAGCATTTCTGTGGACGTATGAGAGAAACGGCTGCATCAATTTAAACGTAAAGGTAAGCACCGAGTGGAGGGATTTCTGGAGAAATGCCTATGATGCGGTAATTCCGGGCTGGCACCAGAATAAGGAGCACTGGAATACGATTATTCTTGACGGCACAGTGCCGGACAATGAAATCCGGCGTATGATTGCGGAAAGCTATGATATTGTGACGGACAGTCCGTCTAAGCGGATTTATGAGGCGGTGAAGAAAATCCCCAAAGGCAGAGTTGCTACATATGGCAGGATTGCAGAGCTTGCGGGAGATAAAAAGATGGCAAGAGCAGTCGGCAATGCGCTGCACAAAAATCCCAATCCCGATGAAATTCCATGTTACAGAGTGGTAAATGCGAAAGGAGAACTGTCAGGAGAGTTTGCGTTTGGAGGAAAAGGCGCACAGGCAAAGCTGTTAGAGGCAGACGGAATCGAAGTAAAAGACGGCAGGGTAAATTTGGAGAAATACGGAATATAAAGAGGCAGGACTATCTGTTATATATATCAGCATAGGATAGAAAAGTGCAAAAAAATGGAGGAATATATGGGAAAAGAAGATTACAGCAAGGCGTTTAAACTGGGAAAGAAAGATTATCAGGCCAGAATGCTGCGCGGCGAAAAGCCTACGCTTATGGTTCTGGATGATATTATGCCGGAAAAGGGATCTTATTCAGAAGCATCTCTTGGAATGGTACAGATTCCGGTGGAACAGATTGCAGGAACAAAGACAGTAAGCAGAAGCAGTTCCTTTGCCGGAAATTTTATGCCGATTTTGCGGGAAACGACGGAATTTGCTTCCAAATGGGCGGAGCTTAGCACAAGCCATGTGGAGGAGGGCATCCGTGAACCCATAAAAGCTTATGAATATATGAATAAATTTTATGTGGAAGAGGGAAACAAACGGGTCAGCGTTATGAAATATTTCGGGGCAGTTTCCATTCCCGGAAATGTAACACGTATTATTCCCAGGCGGACGGAAGAAAAAGAAAATAAAATCTATTATGAGTTCCTTGATTTCTATCAGGCGGCGCCGATTAATTATATCTGGTTTTCAAAAGAAGGAAGTTTTGCCAGGCTGCAGGAGGCGGTGGGAAAAGAGCCGGAGGAACTCTGGGACAAAGAAGAGCTGACAAAATTCAGTTCTATTTATACAAGATTTGCAACAGAATACCAGGCGAAAGGCGGGAGCAAACTGAAAATTACGCCCGGTGATGCATTTCTGGCGTTTATTACGCTGTACGGATACGATACCATTGACAAAAAAACCGCCAATGAGATAAAAGAGCTGATTGCAAAAAGCTGGGAAGAATTTGAGCTGCTGGAAGAAGAACAGGAAATTGATTTAAAGATGAAGCCTACTCAGAAAAAGAAATCGCTGTTCAGTATTCTGCATGCGACTTCTTCCAAAAAGCTGAAAATCGCCTTTATTTATGAAAAGACGCCGGGAACATCCGCCTGGGCATACGCTCATGAGCTGGGAAGGCTGCATTTGGAAGAAAGATTTCCGGAAGAGGTGCAGACAGTTGCATTTGAAAACGGGACGCAGGAAAATATTGATGCGCTGATTGCAGATGCAATTGCAGTGGGCTGCAAACTGATTTTTACAACGACGCCTCCGTTTGTGCAGGCCAGTGTAAAAGCCGCTATTGAAAATCCGCAGATACAGATTTTAAACTGTTCTCTGAATACATCCCATCGCTATATCCGTACATACTATTCCAGAATGTACGAAGCGAAATTTCTGATGGGGGCCATAGCCGGGGCTATAGCGGAAAACAGCCGCATGACATATATTGCAGATTATCCGATTTACGGTTCCATAGCCAATATCAATGCATTTGCGCTGGGAGCCAAAATGATTAATCCGAGGGCAAAGGTTTATCTGGAATGGTCAACCAAAAAAGAAGTGGACGTTGTGGATAAAATCAGGGAAAGCATGTCTTCCTGTATTTCGGGAAGGGATCTGGTGATTCCCGAAGACGCTTCCCGTTTTTTTGGAATTTACCATATGGAAGACGGCCGTCCCAGGAATCTGGCCATGCCGCTGTGGCACTGGGGCAGATTTTATGAGCATCTTATCTGGGCGATTATTGACGGAACCTGGAAATACGACGACAATCCGTCTAAGGTAAAAGCGATTAATTACTGGTGGGGCATGGCGGAGGGCGTTATCGACGTCATTACTTCCAAATATCTGCCGATTGGAACAAAACGTCTGGTGGAACTGTTAAAAGGGACAATTTGTTCGGAAGTATTCAATCCGTTTTCCGGCGTTTTATATTCCCAGTCCGGCATTGTTGAAAAAGATCCGGATGCAAGTCTTTCTCCGGAAGAAATTATGACAATGGACTGGCTGGCGGAAAATATTATCGGTTCCATTCCGGAAAAAGAAGAATTAAAGGAGCAGGCGACGCCGGTTATCAAACAGCAGGGCGTAAAACAGACGCCGGCGAAAGGTTAACTGGCATATGAAGATACTTGCGATTGCGGATGAAGAGTCAAAATACCTGTGGGAATTTTTTGATAAGAGCAAGCTGGAGGGAATCGATCTGATTATTTCCTGCGGTGATTTAGATCCATACTATCTATCTTTTCTGGCAACATTTTCAACGGTTCCGGTTTTATATGTGCATGGAAATCATGATAAGTACAAAAAGATTTCGCCGGACGGATGTATTTGTATCGAGGATAAAATTTATGTCCATAACGGTGTGCGGATTTTGGGGCTGGGCGGTTCCATGCGCTATAATAAAGGACCGAACCAGTATACGGAATGGCAGATGCGGCAGAGAATTGCAAAGCTTAAGTTTCAGCTTCTTAAGAACAGGGGATTTGATATTTTAGTAACGCATGCGCCTGCATATCAGCTCAATGACGGCAGGGATTTGCCGCATCAGGGTTTTCTGTCATTTGTAAAACTGATTGAAAAATACAGGCCCAGATTTTTCCTGCACGGACACGTGCATTTATCTTATGGGAGAAGTTATAAGCGGTATGACAAATATCTGGATACGCATATCATCAATGCGTATGAAAGGTGTATATTTGAGTACGAAGATGAGAATCCGGAAGAATCTTTAAGGTAATTTTATGGTAAATTATTGAAAAACATTGACATAAAAACAGTTCCTTAATATAATACTATTAAAGGCGGGAGAACCCGTCCGGGTGCGCTGACACCATAATAATCTGACAGATATGCCAGCGCGAAGGCTGGCAAGTTGGGGAGCAACAGAAAAACTCCACAAGGAAGCCATATTTGATGGATGGCAAGTTGGCAGACAACGGAAAAATCAGCAGTTTCAAGGCAGAAAAAGGTTGCCCTTTGGGGCAGCCTTTTTTACCGCAGAGAGGAAAGAAAATGAAGAATTACGATGCAAAATCAGCGCTGCCCATTATCCTTCAGGCTGCAAGGGATTATGACGAAAAACTGAAAGACAGGCATTTCCTCATTGTTTACCGGAAAAAAGCGGGGATAGAAAGCTGCCGCGTAGGTTTCCGCAGCATGAACTTCCTGCATCTGACAGGCGTAAAAACAAAAATGTCCGCATCCA
>CAOKHR010000111.1 GCA_948468325.1 uncultured Lachnospiraceae bacterium
TCTGCCCCTTGGCTGACAAGCGCACCAATCGCTGCCCCGTCTGTCTTTTCAATCTGATGAATCAGCCGGTAAACACCAATAAATGACTCCCTTTCTTCCGGTGAAATACTGTGATTCTGTTCTAACTTCCAAAGATATTCACTAAACCGCTCCGTCTGTGCGTCTCCCTCTCTGGCGCGTATCGCTTCAGCTTTCCGGTTTAACTCATCCAGATCCATGTCCAGAGGGTTCTCTCCCTGACGGATAAATTCCCGGACGGCAGACGGCGTGAGATTGGAAAATGTACGCTGTACACGTTCGTCTGCAGCTTTCATCGTCAAAACCGATTCCTCATGAATCTCCAGACTGTTATAAGCCAGAATCCGTACTGCCCTTCTGTTGGCTTCGCTCTTTTCCATACCAAGGTCTGTTAAAATATCGTCTACATTAGAAAAAGCTTTCTGAATGGAATCCCCTAAATCTTTTCTCGGCTCTGTCATTAACGCTTCATAGCTTTCTCCTGCTTTTTCCATGGCGCTCTTCATTGCGCTTCCGGCTTCATGCAGTCCGTTTACTGTATTTAAGGAGTAGCCACGCATACCCAGCACATATGCCGGCATCTGCTTCAAATCAGAAACTTTCTGTGTCGTTTCTTCAAAGAGCGCCGTCATACGTAAATCTGCCACTTCTCCGTTTTCCTTTAATAATGATGCATAATAGCTGCTTTCCTGCTCTTTTAACTTTTCTACCAGCTCCTCTAAGGGCTTGGTATCTATAGAAATACCCTGTTTCATAAGGGCTCTGTTAGCCTCTGTCGTCATCGCAAGACGTGTCTCTTCTAAGATCCTCTTTGCGGTTAAAAAAGCAAGGCCTTCATCTTCTGCCGCACGGATTCCTTCCGCCGAATAACGATTCTCTGCGGCGTCTGTATCTTTTATTTTCGTAAGATCCAGAGCTCCCTGTCTGCGCAAAGCCGCTGCCTGCTCTAAGTTTTCTATGGTAAGCTCCATATGATTTGCCGTCAGATAGGCAATATCTTCATCCGCAGCCTCCGTTACAACTTCTACGGCATGTTCGGCTCTGGCCTTGAGCGTATATTCCGGCAGCAGCATGGCATCTTCCGGACGGTCTCCTTCCTCTACCGCGGCGGCAATGGCTGCGGCAACTTCACTTCCTTCCAAAGGAATTTCCAGGCCGGAAAGCTTCTGCATATACGTAAAGTTTTCCGCCGTAAGAGCAATTTTGTTCTGTATCATCCACCGGCTGTCGGCTAATGTCTTTTCATTTACTTTTGCGCCGGATGACAAAATCACCTGCTCCATCTGCTCTTTTAAGGCTTCGAAATCAATCTCTTCTTCTGAAGGCGCATAAGATGCGCTTCCTGAAAATTCCGCTTTATAGAGATTGGAAATGCTCGGACTAAGATGATTGTCCAGCATATATTTGACGGCGCCTTCCGACAATGGCTTTAACTTTTGCGCCTGATTCCATGCTTCCAGACCCTCTGTCATATTTTCTTCCGTTGCCGGAAGATCCGAAGCCTCAAAGCAGCGTTCCAGCTGACTGGCTGCTGCTAAACTGCCGCTGATTTCTTCCAGCTGCTCTTTTGTCAGAGAACCTCCCATACCGGAAACATCCACGCCTGCCTTTGCAAGCTGGGCCTTAATCTTATCTGTTACGGTTACGATTGTTCCGCTGTCGGTACTGTGAATGGAAAATCCTTCCTCCTGCGCTTTTTTGTAATCCTCCGGCGTCATTGTATTGGATAATACTGCCATCTGATTCTTCCGAAACGCTGCATCCATCTGACCGCTCATTTTTTCTTCCAGTTCTTCGATTGCGCTCTGTCCGATTAAATCTTCTTTCTCATAACCCGTACGTCCCACAGAGACAGCTTTGCCGATTTCATCTACCTTTGCCTTTGCCGCCTCTGAAAAAGATGTAACCGCTTTTGCCTTTGCAAACGGCGGTTCATTTGCGACCGTCTGATCGAATAAAGCGTTATTTTCTATCTTCATATGCTTTCCCTCGTATCCTGATTAAAATATCGTCTTTCAAATAATATGTCGGTTAATAAAAGGAAAAAATAAATACATAGAATGCACTTTTCGGTAACTAATCGGCCACATTCTCTGCACTTTCTGCAAAGTCTGCCAGAAGCTTTTCCAAAAGCTTCATCTTGCTCATAACAATTGATCTGTCTTTTGTTGATCTGGGTTTACCGGTATTTTTATCAACACACAGCTCATCATATGTAATTTTATCCACCTCTTTTTTATGCAGCGTTTTTGAAAATGCGGACATAAATTCAATAAATCTTTCATCCTTCTGGCCCATATCCAAAAATCTGTCAAACAAACCAAACCACAAAAAACTGTCTTTGGCGTCAAACATTAGGGCTGTCTCTGCCGTCACAACCTTCTCAATCCTGGACACCATCTCCTCAAAATCCCGAAAATCCGCTGCTGACGCATGTTCTTTTAAATAATTGCAGATTACTTCCTGATTCTTATTCCAGTGATCCGGAAATTTTGCTGTCATAACAGATTCCACGACAATACGGCAGATTGTTCCGTTCTTAAATTCAGATGCTTTATAATTTCCCACATTTTTAAAAAATGACATTCCGGAAATCGAACGCACCATTTCCGCATATCTCGTTCCCAATCTGGCAATCCCTTTCTGTGAAGCGCTCATAGGCTTTCCGTCATTGTACCTTTCGATGTGATAGCCAATATCAGATTCGGAACAATTCAGATACTGGTCATAATTAAAACTGTAATCCAAAAACCTGTCCCTAAGCTCTTCCGGCAGCTCCGAAAACTTTTTTCCCCGAATGTCTACTTCTGCGGACGTCACAACCGGATAGCCGTTTTCGTCTAAAATATCCCTGCCGTTCTTATCTTTTTCAACAATCTGGTATCGAATCAAAAACCGCCGGATGTTCTTTGAAATCTTAAAACCGTCCTTGTAAAATAAATATGCGTTTGTACATCTCTGCTTCCCGTCCAAATCCCATATAATCGCGGCTCCATTTATAATCTGCTCTGCAAAAATCAGCGGATGCAGTTTATTCCCCTGCAAAATATCCGATATTAAGTTCCCTTTCATCGCCGGAGACCACTGGTCTGACTCTCTTTGCAGCGGATGGTCAAACCGAATGGTATGCTTGTCTATTTTCTTTATAATAGATGCTATACTGATCTTATCGGTCTTGCAGTTCTCCATTGTCTGTGCCTGCGTATCCATCTTATGCTCTCCTTTCTCATATTCTGTCTGCTTTATGTTCTGATATAAAATACTGACGTTCGCAAAGGATTTCAGCTCCTGGCAATGCTGTTTGTACTGCTTGCTGCTTAGTCCCAGCCTGGTTTTGATTTCAGAAGCCGGAATCTGATCCATTTTCAGTTCTACGATCTGCCGCTGAATTTTCAGCAGACTCTTCAAATACTGCTCTATCCTCTTTTCCTGACATTCCCCCATACTCTTTTCTATGACGAGGTCCATATCAAAATCGGACGGAATCAGATCTGAAAGAACAGATTCCTCATCATCTCCGACAGGCGCATCCATGGAAATATCACAGACGGGATTGCCGTCCGGATCCCTTTGCGTTCTTTTGTACCGGTTCGCATGGGTTATCTGGGTTTTAATTCTGTGATGAATGCAGGGAATTAAATAATTCCGAAACGATATGCCTTTTGTCTCATCAAACGACTTTTCGCATTCCCATACAACCTGCGCCGCGCTGGAATAAAAATCATCATAGTCCTTTTGGGCAAGCCATCCAAAATTCTTTTTCATCACAGGGTTTATAATCTTTTTCAATTCTTTGTTGTAGTCTCCGCAATAAAAGTCTACATATTTTCCCAAATATTTCACCTTCCAACCTGATTTGTTACTGCCAATTATAGAACGTCTGTTCTTTATTGTCAATAGTATTTTCCATTTTTTAGAACATAAGTTCTTCACAGAAAGACCCATTTGTCAAAAAAGAGAGAATTTATCTATAACAGCAGATTTTTAAAATTTGCAAAACCAGAAAGGAGTTTTTCAATCAATATGGCAAATATCAATTATACACAAACACACTACGACGCAGACCACATTCACTTCGGAGGCAGGGTATTTTCAGGCGATTTCGGATATAAAACAAGCCTGGCGGACATTGCGGGCCGTATTGCCGCCGATTTGGCATTTGACAGATTCTGTGAAAAAACCACACTGGATGAAAGCGCCGGACAGACGGCAGAAAGGACGGAAAAATGAAACAATATACACTGATAAAAATACCATTGAAAGAATTGGCGGACCAAAACTTTGATGTGAACATCGGCAGAGAGGAAGAAGTGAACCGGGGATATTTCATTGCCCAGTCTCCTTCCCTTCTGTTTGACCAAATTGAACGTCTGCGCGGGAAAGTTTCTTCTCATTTGAGCGAAATTATTCTTGTAACGGCAAAAAAGAATCCCAGACAGGAGCAGGCCCTCCGGCGCGTTTTAACAAGCGGATTTTACTACAACGGCATCCATTACAACCGTTTCGGCAAATCGGCTTCACAGGCCAAAGACGGCATTACAGCCTTTGTATGTGACGAATTTTTTGACGAATTATACAAAATTACGCAAATGGATACTCCTGTTGATACATGCGTCATTTCCAAATACGAAGCGCAAAGGTGCCTTGTTTTCAGCTCCTGTACGCTTATTCGGGACTATATGCCCAATATTGTAATTATAGGCGAATATGAAAAAACCTTAAAACAGCAGTATATCAAATACGTTGCCGAACAGGAGAAAGCATTCACCGACAAGGAAACCGGTGAAAAAAAATCTTATACCGCAAGAGAAATCAAAGAAGGATACCATGATATAACCATCTCTCCGTTTGACGGATGCGGATGCCATGAAAAAGAATTTATGGAAATAGTAAGCAGACAGCTGGGTCTGGATTATGATGCAATCGGTGTGCAGGTGAGGCTTCCGTTTATAAAAGGATATTCCGTTTACGTCCCGTTTAAAACAATTCTGAAAGAATGGGGCTGTACGCACATTACAGATATTTACGGAAATGACCATCTCATTGACGACATTGACTGCATATGGAATATTTCCATGTTTAAAGGCCATAAACTTTTTCAGGAAAAATATAAAAATCTCGCATGGGTCAAATACAAAGAAACTCTCTGCAAATATAAATTCAAGCTTGGAATCAGTAAATTCAGCCATCATATAAAATCTTTAAACAAATATACCCGCATGAATTTTCAGTATCTGCAATGTCTGGATTTATGGAATCCGGAATATGTCTCCTGTTACGAAAAAAAGTTTTGGAAAGATTATGATATTCTCGATGAAAAAAATGACGGAAAAATGATTCGGCTGGCCAAATATACGACTTCTCTCTATGAAAAAATCATCGGAGGAGATAAATTTTATACCTATAAGTTTATGGGTATTACGGATACCGAAACATATGAACCAAAAAGTATCTATCTGAAAGCGCTCCTTATAAATGACATCATGCAAAAAGACCCCGCCGTCCGGCAGTTTTTATACCGGAAATTAAAAAAAGCCATCGACGAAGCAAAAGTCGGGAAAATCTATTGTTCCGGATTTTACCACACAGGAGTCGGCGATATGGTCGGTTATCTGCAATATGCCGCTTCAAAAGAGCCTGTGGGCTGTCTGCAAAAAGGAGAATTATACAGCGGCAACTTTAAATGCGGCGATATTCTTTCGTTCCGCTCTCCGCTTGTAGACCCCTCGGAAGTAAACCGCGTAAAAATTGTACAGACTGACCTGATAAAAAAATGGTTCCGTCATTTTAAAGACCAGGATGTCGTCATGTTTAATATGTATGATCTGTCGGCTCCCCAACAGGGCGGCGCGGATTTTGACGGGGATATATTCTTTTTATGCGACGATCCCACCGTCATTGCCGCTAAAATAGACAAGCCTGTTATTTTAGACATTCAAGACAAAGCGACCGCCCGGTCTAAGCCCTATACAAAAGAAAACCTCGTAGAATATGAAGTTATGACAAGAGACAGCCGGATTGGCGAAATCACAAATGCGGCGACCAGCATTGAAAATAAATATACGACAGATACAAAAATCCAAAAAATGTATGACGACTACGCTTCCCTGCTCCGTATTTTTCAGGGAAAAGAAATTGATTTCCTCAAAACGGGCTTTCGCTGGCAAATGAGCCGCGGACTGAAACAGCATTTAAAACAGCTCCCCTATTTTCTGCTTTACAGTTATCCTGCCAAAATGGATGCTTATAAAAAAATACAAAAAAAGAACAGAGAAATTACATCTGACGAGGACAAGCTGCCTGCAAATGCATATCATTCTCCTTCCCCCATGAACGAGCTCTGCGCATACATTTGTGCCTGGGAAAGAAAGCACTTTTTGTGGAACCACGATGAAACGGATCTTGCCGCATTGCGTCTGTTTGTTTTAAACCGCGATTTGGATTTATCGGACCGGACAGCCATACGCATCGTAAAGAGGGCCGTAAATACATATGCAAATGAGCTGCGCACCCAAATCAGCCGGCAAAAGCAGTCCGGTCAAAAACTGCAAAGCTTTCAGGCGGAAGAAATCATAAAACGTTACAAAAATGATTTATCCCAAAAACTTTCTCTTTCCGAGGAGATGATTGCCAATTATGTCATCCAGGTTTCCTACAATAGTCTCTCTGCCAGCAAATCACTGGCCTGGATGGGATACGGCGACTATATTATCAGAAACTTAAAAGCAAATTCAAATGCGCCGGCGCAGATGTCTATACAGGAAGTTCCCTGCCGGACAGACGGAGCCTTTGAATATCTGGGAAAATATTATACGTACAGAGAGGAGAATCACAATTAATCAGTATTTATATGAAATCATAGAAGATTATAAATATGCGGCCTCCAAACAGGAACAGGAATCCGTATTCCGGAATTTCTGTACATGCATCTGGTCAAACGGAAACAAACGGCGTGTTTATACCAGAAATATAAGCTTTTCCGTTCAGAGAGATTTGCTTTTTACAAACCGCGGACAGCTTTTTGCTTCCTGGTCAAAAATACCCTATACAGGATATAAGCCTGTTTCCAAAGAAAACGACTGGTCCAGTTTAATCCGCCAGAAAATCAACAATCTTTATTCCAGATATTTTGATCCGGAAGTTATTTTATCCAAAGAATACCTTTCTCTTCTGAACACGCCGAAAAAACTATACTATCAGTGGTTAAACGGTTCCCAGATGGATCTGGATGAACTAAACGGCACAATCCGTCATGCAATGGACGAGGCCTCACGGATAAAAAAGGACTGCCAGAAACAAAAAATGAACTTATTTTGGAACGACTATAAAAATGTCATAGAAGCTTTTCTGCGAAAAATATTCGATAACTGCAAATTACTGGAAAATTATGAAACAAATGCATCCGCTCCCGTTTTGTATGATTTTATCAGTGAAGATAATTTCTATATCCGGTATTTCTGCAAAAGTCTGGAAAACTATATGCGCAATTATCATATCGAATATTACGGTATAAAGCGCGGAAGAAACAAAAAGTACACCTCCTGTAAATTGTGCGGACGGCTGATTGAAAAAACCAATAACCGCATTCTGTATTGCGGCAAATGCAAGATTGAAAGGAATCGGGAAAAAAGCAGGGAAAATATGCGCAGAATAAGGAATGTTTGATTTAGAAAAACAGCAGTTTTCTTTGATTTTACAACATTTTCGCAGTATTTTCTGTTGTTATATTTACAGTAGTGGATTACA
>CAOKHR010000112.1 GCA_948468325.1 uncultured Lachnospiraceae bacterium
TTTATGCTGGGACTCCCGACAGAGACAAAAGAAGATCAGGAAGCAATTGCAGAGCTTGCGGGTAAGATTGCAGTCCGTTATTACGAAATACCAAAGGAAAAGAGAAACGGAAAGTGCCAGATTACCATCAGCACCTCCTTTTTTGTGCCAAAACCGTTTACGCCGTTTCAGTGGGCGGTTATGTATCCAAAAGAGTATTATCTGGACTGTGCAAAGACAGTCAGTGAAGCAGTAAAAAACCAGCTGAACAAAAAGAGCATCCGCTATAACTGGCATGAAGCTGACGTTACGGTATTGGAGGGTGTTCTTGCCAGAGGCGACCGCAGACTTGGGAAAGCAATTCTTCGCGCCTATGAAAAAGGCAGTCTTTTTGACGCCTGGAGCGATTTTTATGACCACGGGCGATGGATGGCAGCTTTTGCAGAGACGGGAATTGATCCTGATTTTTATACGTTAAGGGAACGAAAGCCGGAAGAAATTTTCCCGTGGGATTTTATTGATGCCGGAGTGACGAAAGCGTTTTTACGAAGAGAATATGAACATGCGCTTGCGGGAGAAGTTACGAAAAACTGCAGGGCTTCCTGCAGCGGATGCGGTGCGGGAAAATATCAGGGAGGTGTCTGCGTTGAAAATAAGAATCCGGTTTAGGAAATACGGCGTGATGAAGTTTGTCGGGCATCTGGATATGATGCGGTATTTTCAGAAATGCATGCGAAGGGCAGAGATTGACATTGCATATTCCGCAGGTTTTTCTCCTCATCAGATTATGTCTTTTGCAGCGCCTCTGGGCGTTGGTATTACAAGTGACGGGGAATATTTAGATATTGAAGTAAATTCTACAAAAAGTTCAGCTAAAGCCATAAAAGCTTTAAATGAAGTGATGGTAGAGGGCATCGAAATTACTTCTTACCGGAGGCTTAGTGACACCGATAAAAAGGCAATGTCGATTGTAGCGGCGGCAGAGTATGAAATTCGGATGAAGGATGGTTATGAAGTTCTTCCTGTGGATTATGAAGCGAAAGCAGAGGCTTTTTTTGATCAGCAGGAGAGTATCGAAATTACAAAGAAAACAAAAAAGGGCGAAAAAACAATAGATTTAAAGAAGTTGATTTATGATTTTCAGATTTCCACGGAAGAAAAACGTCCTGTTTTTTATATGAAAGTATCGGCGGGAAGCGCTGAAAATTTAAAGCCGGAGCTGGTGCTTTCGGCATTTTACCGGTTTTTGGATGAAGCATTTCATCCGCTGGCGTTTCAGATGCACAGACTTGATGTTTATGGAGAAACAGAAGATGGGCTTGTTTCTCTGGGTGATATGGGGGAAGAGCTGCCTGCTTAACAGGAACAGGCAGCTCTTTAAAAATTAATTACAGTTATTTTTGCTTTATACAAACTGATAAATTACAATTTTTTCTGCCCAAAATCTGCCGTCTTCTTCATAACCGGAAATATCAACAGATACATCTTCCGCTAAATCGGAAAAATCTCCTTTTTGCGTTTCCACATCAGAATCCCCGTTTACTCCGCTGTTTTTCACGGTATGCACTTCGTATTCCGTTGTTTCCGAAACAAACACATCCGTACAGACTTCCTCCGGACTGCCTTCAGCAGGCTGAACAATAATGTCATCGCCTTCATTGAAAGACTGGCTGATGGTTATGCTGTCTGTGCCTATAGTTTTTACACTTCCGCTTAAGTCTTTTATTTCTTTCTGACTGATGTCCGATGGTTCGTCCGGCGCAGGATTGTCTTTTTCAGTTTCCTGCCGTTTTGTATTTTCTTCTGCGGAAGACGGATTTGAGGAAGGTGCGGAGGAATTGCTGCATCCGGTCATAACTGTCAGCAATAACACTGTGCCAATGCAGGCTGTCATTTTTTTGATTTTCATTCTGCTTCATCCTTTCTGTTGTTGTACTGCACATTGCCGGCAGAAAAAGAATAGCAATTTTATCTCTAATCAGTCTCTAAGAAATGGAAATTTATTGCATAGAGCTTTACGTATAGATATAATTAGGGCAGGAGGTGTAGAACAGATATGAAAACAGGAATATTAGGAGCAGGAAATATTGCAGGTACGCTGGCTGCTACAATGCGTCAGATGAAAGAAGTGGAATGTTATGCTGTTGCATCGAGAAGTCAGGAAAAAGCAGAAAATTTTGCAAAAGAGTATGGTTTTCAAAAAGCATATGGCTCATATGAAAAAATGTTAGAGGATAAAGAGGTGGAGCTGGTTTATATAGCAACGCCGCATTCCCATCATTACAGACATATGAAAATGTGTATTGAGGCCGGCAAACATGTGCTTTGTGAGAAAGCGTTTACAGTGAATGCAAAACAGGCAGAAGAGATTTTCCGTCTGGCCAAAGAAAAAGGCGTTCTGGTAACGGAGGCAATCTGGACCCGCTATATGCCGTCCGTTAATCTGATTAATCATCTTCTGGCAGACGGCGTCATAGGAAAAGTAATGACTTTGACGGCAAATCTGGATTATGTCATAGCAGATAAAGAGCGGCTGATTAAGCCGGAACTGGCAGGCGGGGCATTACTGGATGTGGGTATTTATCCGTTGAATTTTGCATTGATGCATTTTGGAAATAAGATAGCGAAAAAGCAGTCGGCAGTCCATTTGACAGAAACAGGAGTGGACGGGCAAAACGTAATTACGCTGTCTTATGAAGACCAAAGACTGGCGGTTTTAACTTCCGGAATGTATGGTTTATCGGACAGGCAGGGCATTTTTTATGGTTCGAAAGGGTGGATGGTGGTTGATAATGTAAACAACCCCCTGAAAGTAGACATATATAATCAGGACAGGAAATTGGTGCAGACCGTTTCTATGCCAGAACAAATCAGCGGTTATGAATATGAAATACGAGAAACAATAGAGTGTATTCAAAGAGGCGAAAAAGAATGCCCCTCCATGAAGCATGCAGATACTCTGGAAGTATTGCGGATGATGGATGAATTTCGCAGAGAATGGGGAGTCTGCTATCCGGATGATGTAGAAAGCCTGTAAAAAGCACAATCCAGGCAGAACCGGCGGTGCCGTCAGAAAATATTTATGAGTTAGCAGGAAATCTGATATAATGGGATGGGCAGGCTTTAGAAGGTAAATTGATAATCGGAGGCAGAAAATATGAAAAAATGGGTGTCTGTTGCTGTGATTTGCGTTGTTGCCTGTATTTGCTTTATCCTTTGCATGGATGGGCATATTCGCAGTGAAAAACCTGAGTTTATAATTCCAGATGAAGAAACGCTGGAAAAGCTTATGTCAGAAAGCAGCTATACAATTATTGACATAAGGACAGCGGAAGAATATAAAAAAGGGCACGTAATTGGAGCCGTCAATATTCCATTTGATAAAATAAATGAAAACATTGAACTGGATAAAGAAAAAACCATAATAGTATATGGCCGGGAGGGTGATGAAAGCAGTGCCGCATGTACCGTATTAAGGGAATTAGGATATGGGGCATTTGATTTGGGGGCATATGATACAATAACTTTAGAAAAAGAAATTGGACTGTGAAAAATGCCAAACTGTCGGGATGGTTATCTCAAATAATCCTGCAGCCTTGAAAAATTGAAGGGAATAGGCGATTATAGTTTAACAGCTTTCTGATAATCACCTGAAAACCACATAAGTAATTTCTGAAATGCCGTTGCATGGATAACTTCCAAACAGCGGCATTTCATTTTTTAGAATCGTGCGCTCCTGCTCCGGCAGCTTCTCATATCGGATTTGAAGCTGCGTACACATAAGGGCGGTAAACAACAAAGACCGAGTGCCGCTTTAAAATCGGCATCATCAGGGACAAGATGGGGATAACACAACTTTAAATGGACGGCTGCCCGTTACATTTTACACCAGATAATATGAAGTGTCCGCAAAAACTGGCGTGGGTGTGAAATTATGACAGATTTATCACAGAATTTTCATAAAGTTTTCATTGTAAATTCAAGACCCTGCTATAGAATTCTACTTATGAAAAAAAGAAAGGAGACGTTATGGACTATCGACATGAGTGGAAACACGAAATAAATCAGGCGGATCTGCAGGTTCTTAAGCAGCGGCTGCGGGCTGTCACAAAAGAAGATCCTCATGCAGTTGACGGCAAATATAAGATTCGAAGTCTGTATTTTGACAATTTTGAGGACAGGGCTCTGAAAGAAAAAATTAACGGTGTCAGCCGCAGGGAAAAATTTCGTATCCGCTATTATAATGGAGATATTTCTGTCATCCATTTAGAAAAGAAATGCAAGTCAGGCGGTCTTGGAAAAAAACAAAGGGCATATCTGACTGCGGATCAGGCTCAGGACATTGCAGATGGCAGACTGGATTGGATGAAAGACAGCACAGAAGAGTTAATTTGCGAATTGTACGCAAAAATGCGGATGCAGGGTCTAAGACCGAAGATTATTGTAGATTATACAAGAGAGCCGTTTGTTTTTGATCCCGGCAATGTTCGGGTTACTCTGGATTATAACATTCGAACAGGATTTTGCTGTGCGGATTTTTTAAATCCAGACTGTATTACGATTCCTGCAGGGGATGCGCCTATTATTCTGGAAGTGAAATGGGATAGTTTTCTGCCGGATATTATTCGTGACGCAATTTGGCTTCCCGGACGACGGGCAGCTGCTTTTTCAAAATATGCACAATGCCGTATTTACGGTTAGATAAGGGGGAAACCATTATGACATTTAATGATATTTTTAAATCCAGTTTTCTTGAAAATGTATCTGCAGTCAGTCTTTTGGATATGACGCTGGCTCTTGTCCTTGCCTTTGGCTTAGGTATGTTTATTTTTCTGGTCTACAAAAAGACTTATCAAGGAGTTATGTATTCTTCCAGCTTTGGTGTTACTTTAATTGCTCTGACAATGATTACTACCGTTGTAATTCTGGCTGTGACAAGCAATGTAGTGCTGTCCTTGGGAATGGTAGGCGCTTTGTCTATTGTTCGTTTCCGAACGGCCATTAAAGAGCCGTTAGACATTGCATTTCTGTTTTGGTCTATTGCAGTCGGTATCGTGCTTGCGGCCGGAATGATTCCTCTGGCTGTGGTTGGCAGTGTTATTATCGGAATCATTCTTCTGGTTTTTGTCAATCGGAAATCTCATTGCAATCCGTATATTGTAGTCCTTCAATGCGATGGGAAAGACAGTGAGAGCATGGCAAAATCTTATCTGGATGAAATGACACAGCGATGTATTGTCAAAAGCAAAAGTGCGCAAAAAGGAAGTCTGGAGCTGACGATGGAAATTCGCCTGAAAAGTGACGATACGGATTTCATTAACACTATATCGGAAATGGAGGGTGTCCGCAGCGCAGTTCTGGTCAGTTATAACGGAGATTACATAGGGTAAGGAGGTTATTCCATGTCAACACACAAAAAGATTGACATTATTTGTATTATCGCAACCCTTTTCGTTATAGCGTTGACGATTTTGTTTATCAATGGCAGCTCTTTTGGCGTTCTTCCTGCCATGAGTGTGGAAGCCGGTGATGATATGTTTACGGCAAATGATTTGAATGCAGATTGGGATACTTCTTCCGCTACAAAAATAGTATTATCTGACAAAGGCAGTTCAATCAGCGGAAATGGAGCCTATGTTTATGACGGCAACGTCTATATTGCTTATGCGGGACATTATGTTTTTACCGGTGAACTCACAAACGGAAGTATTATAATTGATGCTGAAAAAAGTGATAAAATCTGGTTATCCTTAAACGGAGTGACACTTCATTGTGAGGATGATGCGGCGATTCGCGTGGAACAGGCGGATAAGGTGTTTCTGACTCTGGCAGACGGTACAGAAAATGTTATCTCTTCGGGGGCGCAGTATAAGGCTGAAATAATTTCTTCCGGTGTGGATGGAGCGGTTTATTCCCGCGACGATCTGACGATTAACGGAACAGGCGCACTTACGGTAAACACGGAATATCATCATGGAATTGTGTGTAATGATGATTTGGTAATTACCGGCGGCAATATTACAATAAGCGCAGTACAAGACGGTATCCATGCCAATGACAGTGTGCGTATTCATAATACTGCAATTTCCATTTCTGCCGGAGATGATGGGATTACGGCATCAAACGATGATGAAACGTCATTTTTATATATGAAATCCGGAAACGTTGTTATTTCAGACTGTTATGAAGGACTGGAAGCCATAAATGTTACGATTGCCGGCGGAACGGTTGATATTACGGCAACGGATGACGGAATCAATGCCTGTGGAAGCGGAGCCGACTCTGCGATTCGTATTGCGGGCGGTGATATTACGATTACAAACCCGTCCGGCAGAGATGCAGACGGTCTGGATTCGTATGGCAGTATTTATATCGAAGGCGGCAGAGTCTTTATCAGTGTTTCGGGCAGCGGTGGAAACTGTGCGCTTGACTACGGAGAAGAAAACGGAGGTGTATGTGCAGTCAGCGGAGGTACGGTGATTGCCTGCGGCGGCAGTGCCATGGCATCCGGATTTGATGGAAGTTCCACACAGGGCTTTGTGATGTACAACACGGATGCAGAGGCAGATACGGAAGTAAGCCTTAAGGATTCACTTGGCGAAGAGATTCTTTCAGAGAAAATTCCCTGCAGCTTTTCTTCTGTTGTGCTTAGCGCGCCTGAATTGGAAGTAGGAGATGTATGTACAATCGCAATCGGAGAAGCGCAGGAAGAGATTACGATTGACAATGTTTCGGCTTCCTCCGGTCCCAATGGAAAGTCCGGAGGCGATATGCGCAGCGGCCGGAAACACGATGGGCCGATGGACAGACAGGATTTTGGCGATGGTACAGATATGGAGCCGCCAGACAAAACGGAAGTGCCGGATAAAATGGAAATGCCGGACAATGAGAGTTTGCCGGATCAGCAGGAGACAAAGGAAGCCATCGGCAGGGCGTTTATGCCCGATAAAGAACAGGGACAGGGAGAGCATTTTTTAAAACGGCAGGATGGAGGGAAGAACGGAGACAGGATTTCATCTTCCGGTAATTCTTCTGGCATTTTTATTTTGCTTGGTATTTCTGTGCTGGCCTTGCTGATTGGATTATTTGCTGCAGTGAAGGTAAAGCCACTGGAGAATATCTGAAAATTGCTTTCCGCCAGATGTATGGCACGCTTAGCGCCCAAAGGGCATGAAGGCTTTACACCAAATCTGTTTATCTGGTATAATCAAATTACCATATAAACGGTACGGGTAAAAGGATGGTGATAATATGCCAATGATTGAAAAAGAATACAATGGGATTCTGTTAGATCAAATATCACTGCTTGAAGAAATAGAACGGGTAGCGAAAAAAGTGAACTGCCAGGAAGCGCTGGAAGAAATTGAATTTAAACGCAATCAAATCAATCGAAAATTATATCAAAAACTGCCATTAATAGACGGAAATAATTAAATAACAAATCCAAACAAACCAGAGGGCGTAAAGTCTTTATTGAATTATTAAAGCTTTGCGTCTTTTTAATTTGCAGAAATACAAACAGAACACCAGAACAAATGAAAGGCAGGTAACCACAGATGGGATAAATTGAATAAATATTTATAACCAGTTAGGAGGCATTAGCAGAAATATTTGTTAGTGCCTTTTA
>CAOKHR010000113.1 GCA_948468325.1 uncultured Lachnospiraceae bacterium
TCTGATGTGTCTTAAGACCTGACACAGCAGAAAATAATGATCTCATCATAATGAAATGACCTCCTGAAATTCTGCGGTCTGTCCGCCCCGTCTGTCAGTCAGGGGCTATTGCCTCCCTTAGGTCCGGCTACATAATGACAGCACCGTCAATATTTGTAAATATATTATCCTGTTTTTCTGTCTGATCCATTGCGGTTACGACTGTTTTATTCGGAACATTTACAATAAATGCCAGAGAATCTATCATAACCAGAGAATCTTTAATCCCTTTTTCACTGGCTTTTGCAACGCCGTTTTCCAGACGTGCATTCTGCTCCGTAGTAAGGCTTATATTCCTCTCTTCCAGTCTCATGGAAGCGTGTTTTGAAAATTTAAGTTCGGACGTATTTTCTGACTGTTTCTGACGAAAAATTTCATCAAAAGAAACCCGCGAATCCTTTACGGCCGCCTGGCTCTCTTTTGGTTTTAAATACCTGCCCGCCACCTGTTCAATGGATGTAAACCGATTTGTGATCTTCTCCATGCTTCCACCCCGCTGTTTAACCGTCTGCCACTTCAGAATCTTCTTCTGACCCGGAAGGTTTATCGTCATCACCGGATCCGCCTGTAATTTCTTTTATTTTCTTTTCCAGCTCTTCTAATTTGGCTAAATCTTCTGCACTTACAAATCCCTGCTGATATGCATTCATCGAATTATATACTTCTCTTGCATTTGCAACTGCCGCCGCATCAGCCGCCGTTACCTTTGCCGGCAGAGGAAGTCTTGCAATCATATTGGAAAATGCATTTGCCAGCTCAAATGCTTCAAAATAATCAGCATCTGCAACCGTATCCAGATCATCCAAAGAATATAATCTGTCTCCTACCGCAAGATAGATTTCTCCGTTTTCATACATAACATAATCCACTTTACCGCTTGAATTTCCATTCGCCGTATTCAAAATTACATATTTGCCCACCAGATCATTTGCCATGCTGGAACTCATTCTGTCCGTCATGTTCTGGATTGCCTCTAACTGTGAGAATGTTGCAAGCTGTGCTACGTATTCCGTATTGTCCATCGGCTCTAACGGATCCTGATACTGCATCTGTGCTACCAAAAGCTGCAGAAATGCTTCCTTATCTAATCCGGAAGTACTCTTGGAAGAAGCACTTGATTTGTTTGTAGATCCCGATGCAGATGCCGCACTGTTATCTGTCACTTTACCATTCTCTATGGGTACTACAATTGCCATATAATTCTCCTTTCTTATGCTGTTAAGTCAACCTGATTGCCATTGTCACGCATAATCTGTGCAGCAAGCTGCTCTTCTTCTGACATAAGACCTGTCAGACCGTCCAAGTCGTTCAGATTCAGATTTCTGCGCGTCTGCTTCTGCGATTCCTCTGCCTGCCTGCGCATCTGCTCCTCGTGATTGGCGTTTTCTTCCAGATTTTGCTCGAATTCGTGTGTTGAAACGGTCACTTCAATTGCATCAACTTTAATTCCCTGCTGGTTTAAACTCTGACGCAGCTCTACAAGCTGTGTTTCCAGCGCTTCTTTCACTGCCGCGTTCTGCGTTGCAATCTGTGCATGGACTACTCCCTCCCGTTCTGTAACGTTCAGGTAAAGCTTGCCAAGATGTTCCGGATTTAACTGCATCTCCATAGATGTTTCTGCTCCTGCCATTGTCACACGGACATTTTTTGCAATCTGATCAATCAGTTCATATGCATCCACCTGACTGCTGTATGGCACAGGCGCTTCGCTTTGTACCGCAAATTCTTCCGGAGTTTTTACTGTCTGTTCCGCAAAAGTTATACCGGTACCTGACGTATCTGGTTTGGTGTCTTTGAAATGCTCTGAAAATCCCTGCCCGCCGGATGAAGTATTTTTTTCCTCTTCTCCGTCTGCAGTTATCTGTTCTGCATTTTCCGCTTCATTCGGAATCTTTCTGAAATCTTCGCCTTCAGATGCATCTTCTTTCTTTACTGTAACAGTATCTTCCTTTTGTAAATCTGCATCTTCTGTCGAAATAAAAGATGCCTTTTCACTTTCTGCCACATTCTGAACCTGGTTGGTATCCTGCGCTTTTACTTCGTTTTCTGCCGCAGGTGTCTTCAAAATCTCCATTTCATCCCATGCTTCACAAAGAACATTCAGCTCTTCTCTGGTAATTCCAAGCTCTGCGCACAGCTCTTCTGTCACTTCCGACACCTGGACCATTACATTCTGAAAAGCTTCACTGGAAAATAATGTTCCTATGTCTTCGCCCGTCAGTGCCTGTACCAATGAGGTTAAATTCTGTACATTTCTAAGATCCAGAAAATCCATTCCCAGACTTTCCAGCACTGCAGAGATTTCTTCATCTGTAACTCCAAGCTCATCCTTTAAAATCTTACGTATCTCTTCTTCGTAAGTCTCCAGCGAATCCGCAGCCTGTGACTGCATCTCTTCCGGATTTATATCTTCTTTTACAGATACGCTTTTCAGCGGTGATGAACAGGAATCACAGGACACACCGGAAAGGCCTTTCTTATCTGAACTAAGCGCCGTCTGACCGGCTCCTGCTGATACATTCATATTCGGCAGGCTGTTCTGATTCATCAATTCCATAAAATTGACTGAAATATTCTGATTCTCTTGTTTACCTGCCATTTCAGATTTTAAACTTGCCCTTACCTGTAAAACACTTTTTACAATTCCTGAAATATCGGCTGCCACTCCTTTTCGCCTCCTTTCTAATATATATAATATTTATGATTCAGAGGGATTCATGATTTTGGTCAGCTTTGCTGCTGTTTCCGCATTCATAGCCCCCAGAATACTCGAACTGGAATCTGCATCCATAGCCATAAGTATCCTGGCTACCAGCTTTAAATCATCCGTCATTGTATCAAAGATTGCCGCCGCCTGTTTTGGCTTCATGGAAGAATACATACTGACATATTCTTCTAACTGCGTATCTTTCTGCTGCTGTTCAATTACCTGCCTGTAGATTGCTTCCGCATTAGCAGGATCAATACTTTCATAAAATGCCTTATATTCATTTATATCGGGCGCATTATCCGAAAACACAACCTCTTCATCAAATTTTTGCTTAAGTGCTTCAAACTCCGCCTCTTTTGCCTTATACTCTTCCAGCTGTGCAGATTGCGCCTGCAGTTCCTCATTGTGGTTCTGGCTGTCTGCCGCCTCGTTTTTCGCGTTTTGAAGTTCAACCTCAAGCTCTTTAATCCTTGCCAGCGCCTCGTCCAGCGTTGTATAAGGATATTCCGTATCCGTCTCTGCAGACACTGCTGCTTCTCCTGCTTCATCCGGCAGAATCCGGTTTATGTACGGTACATCTTTTAAAAGAGGTCTGAGCACTGTAGAGCCAAATCCTCCCACATCCATTCGAATCAGCAAAACAAGAATCGCCAGCCAGATTACAATAATAACTGCCGTTACAAAAAAAACTGCCAGACGGCTGCCGCCTTCTTCCTCATACTCTGCGTCATTATCCAGCGCTTTTTGGATTTCCTCCGAAGAAGCGCCTGCTTTTTCTAACTGCTTTCTTCTTTTTTCTTTCTGCTTTGCAATTTTTTCTTCCTGTTTTGCCAGCTTTGCAGCCTTTTTCGCTGCTTTTGCGTCCAGTTTACTTTCTTCCGGAATTTTGTTTTCGTTTGCCATAGCTTTCTTTCACCACCTGTTATTCTTCATTCTGATGATAGGTATAACTGACTAATTCGTCTACCTCTTTCTTTTCTTCATATGCAAGTTCCTGCTTAAACTCTTCAAATTTCTTTTCACGGAGCTTCTCATATGTTTTACGCTCAATCATAACTGCATTGAGCCTGTTCCGTACAACTTCAAGCTGCCGTTCCGCATTATGGACATTCATCATCTGCCCGCGGATTCTCGTTTTCATCGTCTCGATTGCTTTCCGGCAGGCATTTATTTCAGGCACGTTAATGCTTCCTTCCACAAGTTTTCTCGCCTGTTTGTCATACCCTGCTTTCTGAATCATCAGCTTCTGCAAAGCTTCCTGTTCTTCCAAAAGCCTGGCAGCCGCCAGTCCGAACGCAATTTTCTCCTGGCTTTCCAGCTTTTCCTTGATATCCAGTACACTTTGCAGTTTATATTGAAATTTCGCCATTTCTACTCACCTTAATCCGCAAAGAGGCTTTCTAACATCTGCTCTTCTTCTTCAAATCCAAACTTCTCCATTGTATCCTGTTTCAAAAATTCATTGACTGCTTCAATTTTGGAAATCGCATAGTCAATTCCAGGATTGGAACCCCTTTTATAGGCTCCGATATTAATCAAATCCTCTGCCTCCTGATAAGTCGCAAGCACGTTTCTTAATTTTCCGGCTGCATCTTTGTGGCTTTTGGAAGCAATGGAACTCATAACCCTGGATATACTCTGCAATACGTCAATTGCCGGATAGTGGTTCCTGTGCCCTAATTTTCTCGACAGCATAATATGGCCGTCTAAAATGCTCCTCGCCGTATCTGTAATCGGTTCATTCATATCATCGCCGTCGACTAATACCGTATAGAGTCCCGTTATCGAACCTTCTTCTGCATTTCCCGCCCTCTCTAGAAGCTTTGGCATTTCGGAATATACGCTCGGCGGATAACCGCGTGTTACCGGAGGTTCTCCGGATGCAAGCCCGATTTCTCTTTGCGCCATGGAAAAACGCGTCAGAGAATCCATCATCAAAAGCACGTCTTTTCCCTGGTCACGAAAATATTCTGCAATTGCAGTAGCTGTTTTTGCAGCTTTATTACGAATCAATGCCGGTTTATCCGAGGTAGCAACGACTACAACAGAACGCTTCATTCCTTCTTCACCCAAGTCCCGTTCAATAAATTCCCGCACCTCTCTGCCCCGTTCGCCAATCAGCGCAATGACATTAATATCCGCCCTAGTATTTCTGGCAAACATTCCCATCAGGGTACTTTTTCCAACGCCGGAACCTGCAAAAATTCCGATTCTCTGTCCTTTTCCTACTGTAATCAGTCCGTCGACCGCTTTTACCCCGAGCGGCAGCACTTCATCAATAATTTTACGTTTCATAGGATCCGGAGATTCTGCCTCTACCGGATATTCTTCTGCCCTGGCAAAACCCTCAAAATCGGAAATTCTTCCAATTCCGTCAACCATATGCCCCAGTAGTTCATCTCCCGCTAAAACAGACAATGGATGCCCTGTATTTTCTACAGTACATCCAACGCCTAATCCTTCCACGCTCTCGTAAGGCATCAGCAGCAGACGATTATCCCGTATACCAACTACTTCCGCCATTACGGAAACATCCTTATTCTTATCAATAATGATACGGCATAAATCATTCAGTTTTGCATCCGGACCGATAGATTCAATCGTTAACCCTACAATTTTTACTACTTTTCCAAGTCTGTCAAAATAAGTACGGTCTGCCAGTTGTAAATATTTATCAAAGTTATATGCCACTTTTACCATCCTCACGAACTCAATGATTTTAAATCCTTTATTAAATTCTTAAGCTGCACATCCATGCTGCAGTCAAATATGCCTGTATCTGTTTCAATAATACACTGATTTCCCTGTAATGACATGTCCGAAATAATTTCCAGGGACATATCATGTCCAATACGGTCTAAAATCTCTTCTTTGTGTGACTCAAGGAAATCCTTTTGCGCTTCTCCCGTACGAATCCGAAAACTTTTGCAGCTTTCAATATTCGCCAGCGCCTGATTAATTAAATATAACAAAATTTCTTTTTTGTCCTGAAACTGAATATGAAAAACTTTTTCTACAACAGTAACAATTACATCAAGAAGTTCCGGCTCCAGCTCCTGCAGTTTCTGGTCATATTCTTTCTGCAGTTTCTCTTTCTGCCGGTTTAACTCATTTTCTTTTTGATTATATTCCGCCTCAAGCTCCTCTTTTGCCTGCAAAAAACCTTCTTCATATCCTTTTTTATGACCGTCTTCTTTTGCTTCTCTCAAAAGCTCTTCCGACTGTTTCTTTGCACCTGCCACCATGACTTCTGATTTTTCTTTTGCACCTGCCAGTAGACGATCCGCCTCTTCTTTTGCCTGCCGCAAAATCTCCTGCGGATCTTCTTCGATTACTTCCACTTCCTCTGCGACATCGCCCAATCCGCGAAATCCGGATGCTTCTTTATTTTTTCCCACGCTTTGCTGTTTTGCCAGATTAGCAAGTTTCTGCTCTACCATGGAATTATAATCCATTACCCGGGCGCCCTGCGGTATAACCGTATTGTATTGCTTAAACAGATTAGACAACGATCTCGTCACCTCCGCCTCTGGAAATTACAATCTCGCCAGAGTCTTCCAGCTTACGAATGACGCCAACAATCTTCTGCTGCGCTTCCTCAACATCTTTCATACGTACCGGACCCATAAATTCCATGTCTTCCTTAATCATAGCCGCAAGACGTTTGGACAGATTCTTAAAGATCGTACCCTGAACCTCTTCATTGGCGCCTTTCAGTGCAACAGAAAGGTCATTGTTGTCGACATCGCGCAGTACACGCTGAATCGCCCGGTCATCAAGCAGCATAATATCTTCGAATACAAACATCTTCTTGCGGATTTCGTCTGCCAGTTCCGGTTCTTCGATTTCCAGAGATTCCATAATATGTTTCTCGGTAGAACGGTCTACCGTATTCAAAATATTGACAATTGCATCGACGCCGCCGACAATTGTATAATCCTGATTGATCAGAGAAGAAAGCTTTCTTTCCAGCACTCGTTCCACCTCTTTCACAACATCCGGAGAAGTCCTGTCCATCGTAGCAATTCTCTTTGCAACATCCGACTGCACTTCCGAAGAAAGAGCACTCATAATCATAGCCGCCTGTGCCGGTGTCAGATAAGACAAAATCATAGCGATTGTCTGCGGATGCTCATCCTGAATAAAATTCAGAAGCTGGCTCGGATCTGTCTTACGTACAAATTCGAAAGGACGAACCTGCAAAGATGCCGTCAGTTTGGAGATAACTTCCTGCGCTCTCTCCCCGCCCAAAGCTTTATCCAGCAGCTCTTTCGCATATGTAATACCTCCTTCGGCAATATATTGCTGTGCCAGACAAACCTGATAGAACTCATTCAAAACATCTTCTTTTACCTGCGGCGAAACACTTCTCGTGTTAGCGATTTCCAAGGTCAGTTCTTCGATTTCATCCTCTTTTAAATGCTTAAATATATCTGCCGACTTTTCCGGTCCTAATGCAATTAATAATACGGCGGCTTTTTGTACGCCGGTCAATTCTTCACTGCCCATTTTTAATCCCACTCCTCATTCAGCCAATTGCGCAGCAATGACGCTGCCGCTTCCGGATTACCCTCTACAAAGTTTTCAATCAGAATTCGTGTCTCTGACTTCTCGGAGAAACCAATATCCTGTAACGCCGCATCATCTTCTGACTGCGTTCTGGTCGTTTCAAGCAGTGTTTCCACAGAAAGCTCCGGTTCGATTTCCTCCTCCTGCTGTTTCCTTGTACTTCTGAATACAACAAAGCCAAGCAGTGCAAATATTAAAACCGCAAGTGCAATCTGCAGGTAATCCATTACTCCCCTTCCGTCTGAGG
>CAOKHR010000114.1 GCA_948468325.1 uncultured Lachnospiraceae bacterium
GGAGGCCGCTCAAAGTAACATTCGGGGCGATATTTAAAGTTTTGCTGCGCAAAAACCGCCCCTCAATCCTGCATCATGTTCTTACGGAATGCGCAGTAAATGCGCATTCCTGCTCTATAAAAAACAACAAGATTTATATATATTTCCTGATACCGTTCACTGCATAGCATGCAAACAGATAAAGCGCTTTCCATGCCGGAATTCCCATATATTTATATACGCCATAGTGCATCCTTGCTGATTTTAACTTGTTTCTGGACTTTCCTCCTTCTGACATCCTGGATTTTAAAAGCGGTTCATTAATGCCGCAGGCAGTCCCGAATTTTTTTAATACGCGCAGCCATAAAATATAATCTTCATGCAGCTCGTCGTGGCACATATAAAATTCTCTGGCAATATTCGTCCTTATCAGCACAGAAGAACAGGGAATACAATTTGTGCGAAGCAGGCTGTTATATGTTGCCGTTTCCGGCACCTGCACAATTTTTCCTGTCGTACTTCCGTCCGGATTCATAAGCTCCCTTCCCGTATATACAAACGGCATATCTGTTTTTCGCATCCGTTTCATCTGCTTTTCTAACTTATCCTTTTCCCACCAGTCGTCCGCGTCTAAAAAAGCAAGATACTCACCGTGCGCCATGCGGATTCCGACATTTCTGGTTTCCGCGGCTCCCAGATTCTTTTCATTCCTGTGGTAAATAATTTTGTGCTCTCCTGCAGACGGGAGCAGCTTTTCCACCACATCTTTTGTATGATCCTGTGAGGCATCGTCAATAACAATAATTTCCACTTTTTCCCTGACTGTCTGCTCTTCTGCTGAACGAACCGCCTGTTCTATATATTGTTCGCAATTATGTGCCGGAATAATAACAGAAATCATAATTTCCCTCTTTTCTATTTTTTCAGCGCCGTCTTTTGCGAATCATCCACACCCGCGGATTTTTCTTTCTGAAATAGTATTTTTACCGTTAAAATCATCAGTTTTATATCCAGCCATATAGAGTAACTTGTTATATATGTCAAATCCAGTTTTAATTTGTCGTATGGAACCGTATTATACTGCCCGTATACCTGGGCATAACCCGTAAGGCCCGCTTTTACTTTAAGCCTGAACGGGAACTCCGGAATCGCTTTTGCATATTCCTCCGTAATCTCTTTTCTCTCCGGCCGCGGCCCCACCAGCGACATATCGCCGGCCAGAATATTAAACAGCTGGGGCAGCTCGTCAAAATGGAGCCTGCGGATTACTTTTCCCACAGGCGTAATCCGCTCGTCGTGCGCCTTTGCAAGCCTGGCTCCGTGCCGCTCGGAATCTACAATCATACTGCGGAATTTCAGTATATTAAATTCCCTCCCGCCGATCGTCTGTCTTTTCTGCCGGTAAAACACTGGCCCATGATCATAAAACCAGATACAGGCAGCAATCACCAGCATAACCGGTGAAGCCACAAGAATGCCTGACAACGAAAAGACAATATCTATCATCCGCTTTACAAACATCTGCCGGTAAGTCAGGCCGTTGTTGCGAAACAAAAGCAGCGGGGAATCAAACAAATCTATGCTTTCTGCATTGCGTATCATAATATCCGATATTTTCGGTATGCCATAACAGCGGATATTCTGCTCAAAGCAATACTTGATAAATGTATTGCGCTCCTGTACCGGAATATCGCCGATTAAGACTGCCTTATACTGGAGAATCTGTTCCATAATCCGTTCTGTTCCTTCACTTAAGGCGACTTTTTCTTTGATATGATATTTATCTTTTCTGGATTCTACTTTCCTTACAATGGCATCCGGACTGATTTTTCCGTAAATCAGAAGCATTTCATGCGGCGGATAAATAATGGCATAAATCCATCGCATAAACAAAGCCCATAAAAGTACGATTCCAAAATCCAAAGCACACAGTCCAAACATCGGCTCGCTGTTTTCTAAAAACTTCCAGTCTCCGTTGATTAAGGAAAGCTGCAGATAAGTCACTCCGTTCACGCAGAAAATGGTCAGAAGCTGGGAATACATAATATCCCAGGTTTTTAAATATCCCACTTTCAATGAACCGAATGCCATGGAAAATACGATTATAAATACTGCATAGAGACCAATAATCGCCCAGTTGCCCCTGTTCCAGTACTCTACCGGCATCATATCTTTATAGTGATGATACCAGAGCCATCCATATATCCCTGTCTGTAAAAAGACAATCAGCATTTTAGACCAGAACATAATCATACGCTTGGTTTTCAATGAAGATGCTAGTTTCATAAAACCCTCTCTATTTCTTAAGAATTTTTTTCAGCCTGTATTTTACGTCAATCTTCGGCGCAATCCATTCCGCTGCCGCAAGACTCATCGAATCAATTCTTAAATCAACCAGCAGCGTATCCTCTCCTCCCGGCGGCGTCAAAAGAATATTGGGGTCATCCGTATCAAACAAATACATATCATCCGTCATTTTATGTCCGTTGCTGATAAAATCCAGGACTTTTTTGTCCCCGTTTTTCCACGACAGACGCTCAATATTTACGGTACATGCCTGACTGCCCGGGTCAAGCCGAATCTGCCTGACGTTATCTGTTACGGGAATTTCTAAATGATACGTGCCGTCTAAGGCCTTGCTGTGATAAGTCACCGTATCCTTTTCGCAAAATCCCGCTCCTCTGTCAAAATAAATTTGCAGCGCGCGCCTGCGGTTCAAATCATCTGCCACATGCAGCACACTGCTGACATGATAAGCCGGCCTGCCGCTTTCTTTATATAACCGGCGCATTGGTATATGCCCGTCCAAAACATATGCCTGAAACGCCTCTTCCATCCGTTCATATACTGCCAGCTCCTGTTTTGAGATTTTCGCTTTTTCATACAGCCTGTCCGGCTCTAAAACTCTGCGCGCTGCAGTCGTGTCTGCATAGTAACGGATATTGCGGTATAAAATAAAATTCAGCGGTATTGGAAAATGAAATGACCATTCATAATCAATAACGGTCCATTTCCCGTCCTCATCTGTTAAAATATTCGGCATAATCAAATCAATGTCGCTTACAGGAGCACAAAGCAGTTCCGGCGGAAGATCCTGTGCTCCAAAAATCTTTTCAAATTCCTCTGTCATTTGGAATGCTTTTTGTCCCTTGCACAGACAGATTTCCTGAAACACTTCAAACATTCTGTCCACAGCTTTTTCGTATGCTCCCTTTTCTATATATCCGTCCAATTCTTCTTCCATCGTATGTCCGGATAAAAACTGAAACTCCAGACCGTTTTCCCGCTCTGTATATGCATTGACACGAAATCTGGCGTCTGCATATATTTCACACAGCGCCTGATATGTTTTTTTAATATTTTCTATCTGCGGCGCGGCTTTCAGACTGTCCGCCGTTTTCAGCAGATGAAAGTTTCCGTCTTTGGATTTTGTAATATACGTCCGGATATTGCGGGATTCTCCTCTGTCATTGGAAAACTTCACAAAAGAAATCGTCTCTTCTCTGTCATTTACAATTCCCGCAGAACTTCCTTTGCCGCAGGCCACCAGATAGGAGTTTGAAAAATCCTGAAACTTCCCTCTTGCAATTGCGGCATCCATCGCTTTTGATTCATCAAAAAGCACCAGACGTTCCGCATCGAAATTGCCGGTCTGGTCAATTAATTCCCCCTGTTTCGGCAGATAATCATCCGAATAAATACTCATTGCAAAATGATAATCGGGAAACGGATAATAAAACTGCTGCCAGTCAAATCCCGCCCGGGAAATATTTTCCTTAAGCTCTTCTTTTGTACAGCCGATGGAACCGTCTGCCGCTTCCACTGCTCCAAAGTATGCATGCGATCCGATTTCCTTTGTACCGGCGAGATATTTTAATCCATAGGCGTTTTCCGCTGCCAGAATAAGTTTTCCCGACTCTGACAGGCATCCGGCACAAATCTTAAGTTCCCCGCGCAAAACGGCTCCCAGACAGATAATATAATCATACCTGCCCGGTCCGGAAACATCCGTAAGACTGGGGATACAGTCAACAGAATCCGACATTTCCCGCAGTCTGGCCGCAATGACGTCTTCCTCTTTTCCAATATAACACACGACATCTTCTTTGCGTATCGGCAGCCATGCAATAATGTTTGCCCTCAAATATGACGTTGTAAAAACATCCATGGTCAAATCTCCCTTTTATTCCACCGTAATTTCCGTATTCATATCGTAATAGCCTACCGTATTCTTTGTAGATACTACCGTCAGGCTGCAGACATCATACAGTCTGTGGTACACTGTAAATTCTCCGTGGGGATACCCTGTACAGCCCAGAGACAGTAAATATTCTGCTCCCTGCAGATCCATTTTCTGCTTAAAAGAAATAATCTGTATGTCTCCGGCAGATTTTGGCGTAATCTCTACTTTCTCAAACATCGTATTCGTTCCGCACAATTCAATTCCCATCAGATTTTTGAACGAAAACGCAAAAATCGGTTCTGCAATATCTTCATGAAATACGACCTTCATTCTGACCGTCATTTCCGAACCTTTTTCTATGACATTGCTGTATCTTCCTTTATCATCCACAAAAGCAAAATCAATAATTTCGGCTTTCTTGCTTCCGTATTCCAAAACCTCCGGATTAATGGGAAACTTATTCCGCCACAAATCCCCGTCTTTTTTCTGGTTCCAGATAGTTTTTCCGTCTTCTTCCTCATCGTCCAGCTGATTCACAAGCACACGTTTGTACATATCTACCGCTTCTTTCGGCGCTCCCTCAAACAATTTGTGTCCCTTGTTTAAAAGGATTGCCCTGTCACAATATTTCGTAATGCTTCCCAGATCATGGCTGACAAACAAAATCGTTTTTCCCATTTTTTTGAACTCTTCAAATTTATGATAACACTTAGACTGAAAAAATACATCGCCTACGGAAAGCGCCTCATCTACGATTAAGATCTCCGGATCAATATTGATAGCAACAGCAAATGCAAGACGTACAAACATGCCGGAAGAATATGTTTTTACGGGCTGGTTGACGAAGTCTCCGATGTCTGCAAAATCCAGAATATCCTTAAGCCGCTCGTCAATCTCTTCCTTTGTAAAGCCAATCATCGTACCATTCAGGTATACATTTTCAATTCCCGTATATTCCATATTAAATCCGGCGCCAAGCTCTAAAAGTGCGGAAATTCTTCCGTCTACCTCTACTTCTCCCCCGCTTGGCTGCAGGACGCCGGTAATAATTTTCAATATAGTAGATTTACCGGAACCGTTTGTGCCGATAATCCCTACTGTTTCCCCTTTTTTAATTTCAAAATCCAGCTGGTCCAAAGCAAAGTGTTCTCTGTAACATTTTTTCTTCGTCAGATTCAGCGCATCTTTCAGCCTGTCGCGCTGACGGTCATAGAGATGATAGATCTTACTTACTTTTTCCACCCTGATAGCAACATCACTCATGAATTTAAACCTTTCCTATAATACATCTGCAAAATGCATGCGAAGTTTTTTAAATATATAAGTCCCAAAGAAAATGCACACAATTGTAAATCCCCAGAAATAAGCCGTAAGTCCCGCCCTTTCCCAAAAAGCAATTTTACCGATAAAAGCATCCCTGTATCCCTGTACGATATAGTAAAGAGGATTTAGCTTTAAAATATTTTTAATTACAGGACTTATATCCATCGTATCCATATTCCACATAATCGGCGTCACCCAGACACCTACCTGAAGCACAATATTAATCACCTGATTCAAATCCCGGAAAAATACTACGACTGCACTGGTAAAATAGCTTATCCCCAGAACCAGAACAAACAGACACAACGAATAATAGATAATCTGCAGTGTATAAAAATCAGGATAATATCCATACAATGTATACAGCAGTACTGCAAATGCCAGAAAGAAAAGATGTACAAACACTGCGGAAACCACTTTTACAATCGGCAGTATGTCAATCTGGAACACTACTTTTTTCACCAGATAGGAATAATCCAAAAGCGCCCTTGTCCCGCCGCTTAACGCATCGCTGAAAAAAAACCACGGAACCATTCCGGCCGTAAGCCAGAGCACAAAGGGGACGGTTACACCGGCTGCATTATTTACAGGGTCCGGCTTAAACCCCTTTTCAAAAACAAACCAGTATACTAATATTGTGATAACAGGCTGTATAAAAGCCCATATAATTCCGAGATAAGAACCCGCAAATTTTGTCTTAAAATCATTGACAGAAAGGCGGGTAATCAGCTTTCTGCTTTCATAAATCCCCGCCAGTGACAATCCCTGATTTTTTTTCTTAGATGATTTCATAAAACTTCCTCTTACTTCGCCTTTGCAGCAATATAATCTTTCATACCGCCCCAGACTTTATCTTTGTCGGATAAAGTCAGATCTTCTTCTGTCATTCCCTCCGGCATCGGCCATTCTACACCTATATCCGGATCTTTCCACAACAATCCGCCCTCGTCATTCGGATGGTAAAAATCAGTGACTTTATAACAAAACTCCGCATAGTCACTCAGTACTACAAATCCATGCGCAAACCCTTTGGGAATAAAAAACTGCTTCTTGTTCTCTTCCGAAAGCACAACGCCAAACCATTTGCCGAACGTTTCGGAGCCTTCTCTTAAATCCACTGCCACATCAAATACTTCACCTTTGATAACGCGCACCAGCTTGTCCTGCGGATAATGGATCTGAAAATGCAGACCCCGAAGCACGCCCTTTTTGGATGCTGACTGGTTGTCCTGAACAAATACGCAGTCAATGCCTGCATCTTTAAAATCATTGTAATTATAAGTTTCCACAAAATATCCGCGCGCATCTCCAAACACTGTCGGCTCAATTACTTTTAATCCTGCAATGCCATTGCAGTCTGTCGTTACTTTTATTTTCCCCATATCCTTTGTCTCCTCTTCTTACAATCCCTCTGCAACTTCCAGCAGATACTGTCCATATTCTGTTTTCAGCAGAGGCTGTGCCAGATGAATCAGCTGCTCTTTATCAATAAAACCCCGTTTGTATGCAATTTCCTCAATACAGGAAATATAAAGCCCCTGGCGTTTCTGGAATGCAGATACAAAATCCGCAGCCGCAAGAAGCATATCATGGCTTCCCGTATCCAGCCACGCAAATCCCCTGCCAAGCGTCTCTACCGAAAGTATCCCGCGATTCAGATACTCATTGTTAACGCTTGTAATTTCAATTTCACCTCTTGCGGAGGGCTTGACATTTCTGGCAATTTCCACAACATCATTATCATAAAAATAAAGCCCCGGCACGGCATAATTGGACTTCGGATGCTCCGGCTTTTCCTCGATTGACAATGCCTTACCGCTTTCATCAAATTCCACAACGCCGTATTCTCTTGGATCTCTGACATAATATCCGAAAATTGTTGCTCCCGCCCGGCTTTCCGTGCGCTCCGCTACATTTTTCAGAACTCTTGAAAAGCTCTGTCCGTAAAAAATATTATCTCCCAGTACGAGAGCAACCGGATCATCTCCGATAAAATCAGCACCAA
>CAOKHR010000115.1 GCA_948468325.1 uncultured Lachnospiraceae bacterium
AGTCCTCAAGGCCTGCGCCTACAGCAAGTCCGTCGTCGGAAAATGCACTCTGCGTACGTCCGTAAACAATCTGTAAAAATAACTCTCTCATTGCTGTATTGATTGCGTCACAAACCAAGTCTGTGTTAAGAGCTTCCAGAATGGTTTTTCCCTGTAAAATTTCTGCTGCCATAGCTGCTGAATGTGTCATGCCGGAGCATCCGATGGTCTCAACCAGTGCTTCTTCGATTACGCCGTTCTTTACATTCAGTGACAGCTTACAGGCACCCTGCTGCGGAGCACACCAGCCTATGCCGTGTGTAAATCCTGAAATATCTTCAATTTTTTTGGAGTGGACCCATTTGCCTTCTTCCGGAATGGGTGCTGGTTCATGTTTTGCGCCCTTTGCCACGGGACACATATTTTCGACTTCCTTCGTGTAAATCATTATAAGACTCCTTTCAATTAAACATGATATAGCTGCAGAGTACGACATATTCTGCATACTGTCTTTATTTTCGCATATTTCTTATTATTCGTAAAGTATTTTTCCGGATTTTATCCGATAAAAAACAGAAAGGAGAAAGTCATTGCCTGTCTGCATAGTTCATGTTATGATAGTTCAATAGTATGATTTTGGGGGAGGAATTTTTAAATGCGAAAAGAGGAAAATGAAAAACATATCATGCAAAAGGGAAGTTCCCGCAGTACGTTCTCCGGAAAGCTCGGTTATGTACTGGCCGTTGCCGGATCTGCGGTCGGGCTTGGGAATATATGGAGGTTTCCTTATCTGGCAGCGAAATACGGCGGCGGTATTTTCCTTCTGACTTATCTGATTCTGATGCTGACGTTCGGGTATGCGTTAATTGTGTCGGAGACGGCGCTTGGCCGCATGACAAAGAGAAGTCCTGTAGGAGCGTTTGGCACATTTGGAAAAAGCATTCCGTTTCGATTCGGAGGATGGATTAACGCAGTGATTCCGATGCTGATTGTGCCTTATTACAGTGTAATCGGAGGATGGGTCGTAAAATATCTGTTTGAATATCTGCGGGGCAGTACGAAAGTTTTAGCGGGAGACGATTATTTTACCGGATTTATTTCAAATGGCATGGAAGCGGAAATCTGGTTTTTATTGTTCAGCCTTATGGTCGTGGCAGTATTGTTTGCCGGAGTGAAACAGGGGGTAGAACGCGTTTCTAAAATAATGATGCCTGTGCTTGTGGTACTCGCTTTTTTTGTTGCGGTTTATTCTATGACAAGGCCGGGAGCGATTGCAGGAGTAAAATATTTTCTGATTCCGAATTTTGAAAATTTTTCCTGGATGACAGTTGTGGCGGCGATGGGACAGATGTTTTATTCTCTGTCGATTGCCATGGGTATTTTGTATACGTATGGTTCATACATAAAAGAAGATGTGGATATTGAAAAGTCCACAAAGCAGGTGGAGGTGTTTGACACGGCGATTGCCATGCTTGCGGGACTGATGATTATTCCTGCCGTATTTGCTTTTTCCGGCGGCGATCCGGATACGTTAAAAGCAGGTCCGTCTTTGATGTTTATTACGATTCCGAAAGTGTTTGCAAGTATGGGATTTGGAACGGGAGCCGGAATTTTGTTTTTCCTTCTGGTGCTGCTTGCGGCGGTGACAAGCGCGATTTCCCTGGCGGAATCCGGCGTGTCCACGTTTGAGGACCAGCTGGGGCTTAGCCGGCGTAAATCAGTGCTTTTGATGGGAGCGGTTATATTATTATTTGGATCTGCTTCTGCACTTGGCTTCGGCGTGCTTGATTTTGTCAAACTGCTTGGCATGTCCATTCTGGACTTTTTTGACTTCCTTACAAATTCGCTGATGATGCCTGTAGCTGCATTGTCAACCTGCATACTGATTACCCGCGTTGTCGGGTTAAAAAAGATTGTTCAGGAAGTCGGGCAGTCTTCGGATTTTAAGCGTAAGAAAATGTACTGCTTTTTTATGCGGTATCTGGCTCCGGTCTGTATCGTAATTATTTTGATTAGTTCCGTTGCAAGCGTGCTTGGTTTTATTACCATGTAACGACTGCAAACTGTAATTTTGCCGTAAAAGCGCCGTCTTCTATTTGCAAAAGCAGACTGCCGTTCATTTTTTCCATCATTTTTCCGACGCTTTTTAAGCCAATCTGCGTGCTTTCCGCAGAATGGAATTCTTCCTCCCCTTTTATTTTGTTGCTTACTGAAATGATTAGAAATTCTCCGATAGAAGCCGAAATGGAAACGGCTTCTTTTTTATCCGCATATTTAATAATGTTTGAAAAAAGATTATTCAGTATACGTTTTCCCATCGTTTCCTCTGCAGTTACAAACGCAGAGCAAAGTCTGGAATCATCGAAATCACGAAAACAGAGATTTGCCGTAAATCCCGCCAGCCGCAAAAAATCGGAATGCTCCCGCAGACCGTCAAGGAAAAACGATACAGGTATTTCTGTAAGCTGCAAATCTTTTGCAAAGTCGCAGACTTCATCAAAGACCAGAGCGTATTCAAACATCCGGTCTGTCATTTCTTTTAAATCATTTGCTTTTCCGATACACCGGCTGATATATTCGGCCTGCATATCCGCACTTCTGTTTAAGCGCAGAATTTCCAAATATCCTTTTAAGATAGTAAGCGGCGTGCGCAGGTCGTGGGAAAGGGCGGCAATTAGCTCCTGATTGGATTTATGGACCTCCTGTTCGTGAAGATAATTTTCGCGCAGCGCAGACCGGAGGCTGTCAAGCTCCAAAGCAAGAATACCGATTTCATCAAAGCCTGCTTTCGGCACGGGAGTGGCAAGGTCGCCGGAGGACATCTGCAAAATCGACTGTTCCAGACGGACGACGGTTTTTAATTTTTTCCCGACAAAAAACAGTATGACAAACAAAAACAAAAATACGCAGAAAAACAGGCAGAATACGGCATAGGGGACGAGAAAGAACGAGCTGTGGTAAAAAGAAATAATGACGGAGGCGTAACCGTTTTTAAATAGCAGCGGACGCTCGTAGACCTGGTTTACGTCTTCGTCCACCCACCGGTAGGACAGCTGGAAAAAAGTATTGAACGGTTCGTTCCAAAGCATGGCGTCAGGGTAGCAGCTTGTCCGGTATAAACCGTCTTCCAGACCGTAAATTGCGATACTGGTATAGTCGTCTGCCAGAGAGAAAAACGGCTCGATTGCTTTTACTCCTTCTTCATCGTCTTCGGAATCCGGAATATTGTATTTTTTTGCTTCCGTGGAAAGCTTCATCCAGAAATCATCATCCAGCATCGGCATAAACTGCATATTGGAAGGGAGGTTATCAGCCAGAAAATAGTATACCTCCCATTTTTTGTGCCAGAGAAAGCGGAAAAATGTCAGACAGACTGCTCCGGTAAGCAAAATCAGCAGAAAAAGCTTTGTGCGTATTTTAATATGCAAAATGCGCTCCCAAAAAGATTTTAATTTAGTCAAAATGATACCCCTTTCCCCACACTGTTTTGATGAAAGCCGGATTCTTCGGATCTTTTTCTATCTTCTGGCGCAGATTGCGGATGTGTACCATAACGGTGCTGCCTGCGCCGTAGTACCAGGGATCGTCCCAGATGGCTTCGTAAAGCCGCTGCGCAGAAAATATCTGGCGGCGGTTTAACGCAAGCAGCCGCAGCATTTCATATTCGGTACCTGTCAGTTCTATTTTTTTTCCATGCAAAAATACTTCGCCCTCTTCCAGATGAATCTCAAGTCCACGCAGGGAAATCTGTTTAACGTTAGATGCGTCTGTCTGCCTTTCTTTCCCCTGATAGACCTGATAACGGCGGATTAAAGCCTTTGCACGTCCAATCAGTTCCGGATAGGAAAACGGTTTTTCCAGATAGTCGTCGCCTCCGCTGGAAAAACCGAGGATTTTATCACTGTCAGTTGTTCTGGCGCTTAAAAAAAGAATCGGGGCGTTATTTGTTTCCCGAATGCTCTGGCACGTTTCATAACCGTTCATTCCCGGCATCATAATATCAAGGATAATTAGGTCAAATTCCTGCTTTTTTATTTCATCCAGCGCTGCGGCTCCGTCTTTTGCTTCCGTGACAAGAAAGCCTTCTCCCGACAGAAGCACTTTTATAATTTCGCGGATTTCCGGATTGTCGTCTGCAATTAAAATGCGGGGCGTATTTTGCGTCATGGCGTATGTCTCCTTTTTGTCTCTCTTTTTGTATTATACAAAACTTAATAAAAAATTGGAATATCTTTAGAAAGCTTAAGAAATGCTTTATGGGATTTTTAAGAACAGAGGAATACCATAAACGCATAGGAGGCTGGCATGATGAAAACAAAAGATAAATCTTATCTGTTTCTGGCTGTTTTAATCATTTTTAGCGTATGGTTTTTATCCGCAAGGTTTGGCCTGTTTGCGTCAAACGGGGACTGGAGCAGCCAGCACAGTGTAATACCAGAGTATTTCAGGCAGCAGTTTTATGCAGCAGGGCAGTTGTTTCCCGAATTTGCGGCCGGACTTGGCGGAGGATGCAATATTTACAATTTTTCTTATTATGGGCTGTACAGCCCCATTATTTTGCCGTCCTATCTGATGCCGTTTGTAAAAATGGGTGATTATCTGATGGCGGTGAGCCTGTTGTGTCTGGCGGCGTCGGTTTTTCTGATGCATTACTGGCTGGGAACACATGGACACTCTATGTCAGTCCGGCTTTTGGTCTCAACGGTATTTCTTCTGGCGGCGCCGATGATTTATCAGTTTCACCGCCAGATTATGTTTGTGGATTATATGCCGTTTTTATGTATGGCGCTTATCGGCGTGGACCGTTACCGGAAAAAAGGAAAGTCAGGGCTTTATATTGCGGGTGTGTTTCTTATGGTGATGACAAGCTTTTATTTTTCTGTCGGAGGGCTTTTGGCATTGTTTTTCTACGGCGTTTCACGAAGTGAAAAGGATGGAAATATAAAGAGCATTTTCCGATTTGTGCTTCCGACGGCTGCGGCCGTTTGTCTGGCAGGAATTTTGCTGGTTCCAACGGCATATGCATTGTTTGCAAGAAGCGGAAGTGCCAAAGCCGGTTTTTCTGCTTCGCTGTTTCTTCCTGACTTTTCCATAACGCGGTTTGCGTACAGCGGATACGGCATCGGGCTTACGGTTGGCATTTTAATCGTATTATTTCTCTGCCTTGCCTGCAAAAACCTGCGGGAAAGGTTTTTGACCGCCGGATGCACTGCAGTAATTATGCTTCCGTTTTTTTCTTTCATTTTAAACGGAGGGCTTTATGCAAGAGGGAAGGTTTTGATTCCGTTTCTGCCGGTTTTGTGTTATCTGGCTGCGGTCTGTCTGGAGGGTATCAAAAAGCGGGAAATTTCTGTCCGGATGTGTCTGGCGGGATATTTGGCTGCGGGTGTCTGGTGTGCGTATTCCTGTTATGTAAACGGAAACGGAAGCCTGACAAACTATACTGTATGGATGGCCGCAGAGCTGCTTTTTCTGCCGATTTGTTTTGTGCTGTATCGAAAGACAAAGCAGATGATTGTGCTGCTTGCGCCGTCTGTTTTATGTCTTGCGCTGTCTGCTGTATGGCTGAACGGAAACGAAAAAGACAGGATGGATGTGAATTTTTATCAGAGTGTGACGGATGCTTTCTGGGGAGAGGAAATTTCCGGCACACTAAGTCAGGAGCAGGGGTTGTTCCGGCTGCAGCAAAGCGGAAGCCATGAGGAGAAAAAGGCAAATATCAACCGCGTTTGGGATGCAAGGCAGTGGTCTGTTTCATCATATTCTTCCGCCTATCACGAGGGATATAAAAATTTTCGGGAAAATGTGTTTCTGACCGAGCAGCCGCTTCGGAATTATCTGATGCAGTCTGTTTCGGAAAATCCCTTGTTTCAGAAATTTATGGGCATAAAATATCTGGCAAGGAAAGATGCGGGAGACAAAAAAGTATCTGTATACTGTCAGGATTCTGCGGCTCCGGTAATTTATGCGACCAATCAGTTGATGACGGAAGAGGCATATCAAAAGATGGCGTTTCCCTATAACCAGACAACGCTGATGCGGTATGCAGTGACGAAAGAGGACGGCGTGTCAGATAGTAAACAGATTTTATCGTCTATGCCGGACGTTTGCAAAACGGGAATTATGATGTCGGCGGATTCTACAGTACATAAGACGAAAGACGGCTATTGCATTCAGTCGGAAAAAGACGTGGAGGCAAATCTTTCTGTGACAGGACGGAAGGCGGATGTGGACAAAGAACAGATTTTTTTCCTGCAGTTTGATGTAAAAAACCACCGCAAAAATCAGGACGTGATTGTAGAGCTTGCGGGCGTACGCAATAATTTAAGCGCCGAAAATCATGTGTATTATAACGGAAACACGACATTTACCTATGCGCTTAAGCTTTCCGAAGGTCAGAAAGACATAGATATTTTGTTTGGGGTGGGAGATTATTCAATTTCAAATATCAGAAGCTTTCTTGGGGATGCGTCCCTGCTGCAGGAGAATTCGCTGTATCAGTCTGCATTTTGGCCGGACTGGTCTAAGACAAAAGGCAATCGGATTTGCGGAAAACTAAACGCAGCGCACGATGGGTATCTGATTACTTCGATTCCGTTTGACGACGGGTTTGAGATTTTGATTGACGGAAAACGTTTTGAAAATGAAGTGGTAAATACGGCGTTTCTGGGAACAAAAATTCTGAAGGGAGAGCATAAGATTGAGATTTTGTACCATGCGCCTTTTTTGTGGCTGGGGAAAATAGTTTCCGGACTGGGCGTTTTTCTCTGTGCGGCGGCAGTAATTAACGGGCATAACCGATTTAGAGGACTATGCCCGTTTTTAAAAAAATTTATCTTCCGATTTCGTATATGATGTTGGATTTTACGATTTTTTTTGCCGGAATCATCACTGCGATAACGGCAATTAAGATATTCAACATCATTCTCAATAATCAGTAATTTTTTACCTGCCATTCTGTTCTCCTTCCCGGACAGCTGCCGTTTTTATTTTTTGAACGAGGGTTGACAGTGGATTGACGAGGAAGGAGGTTGTGACGATTATGATGAGGTTGTTTTATGAAGAACAGATAATGAGGTCATTTGTCAGGAGTGAGCGTTATGAAGCGGCAATACTATTTTTACGCGGCCTGTCAGGGCAAGGCAGTTCCATTAAGCGGGCGTGTGATGTATAATAAAGACAGCAATAAAAGAAAGGAAAACAAAAATGAAGCGGATTTTATTAGTTGAGGATGATTTGAGCCTGATCAACGGATTATCCTTTGCCCTCAAAAAGCAGGGATATATACTCGATATTGCCCGTACCAGATCGGAAAAAGATAACATTTGGGAAGACGGAAAATATGATTTGGTCATTTTGGATGTATCTTTGCCGGATGGTTCCGGGTTCGATTTATGCAGGGAAATACGCCGGACATCGAAAGTGCCTGTTATGTTCCTTACGGCGGCGGATGAAGAGACAGATATTATTATGGGGCTTGATATTGGCGGC
>CAOKHR010000116.1 GCA_948468325.1 uncultured Lachnospiraceae bacterium
CTCCCACCCGTTCCGAGTCTTGTGGAAGGGGTGGTGCTTATGAGTACATATGAAGAACTGATGGTAATACTGACCACGGTCAGCGTAATCGTCGCTATTCTGGATTATACGCATAAAAAATAGCCGTCCTGTTCTTTGGCGAGACTGACAGCTATTTTTGTACTGATCTGATTCGCCGGGGCGGGTGAGGTGCATTCACCTTCCGGCTGTCTTGTTAAGCATATTATACACAATCTATGCCTGGATTGCAACCAAAAAATGAAAATGCCCCGGTGCTACCAACGCCGGAGCCTTTCAGATAGATACCATAAGGGATTATGATATGCAATCTTCTTCAACAAACCCAGTATATCACAGTCCTTTATAAAATGCACCTATTTTTCAGAAAGGACTGATTTTTTATGCCAAGAGGAAAAGCCATGCGCCGTCCAAACGGCTCCGGAACCGTTATCAAAATGTCCGGCAACCGCCGCAGACCATACGAAGTAAGGGTAAACACCCGCATCGATGAATGGGGCTATCCGGCCTATGATGTACTGGGACGCTTTGAAGACCGCATAAAGGCAGATATAGCCCTGGCAGAATACAATAAAAACCCGTTCGATGTGAAAAAGCGTGACATTACGTTTCAGGAAACCTACCAGATGTGGTATAAGTGGAAATATGACAATCCCGCCAAAACATACTCCAAAAGCTCTGTCTCCTGCACAAAAGGCGCGTTTGCCAAGTGCGCTTCCCTGCACAATATGAAAATACGGAATATACGCACTGGGGATATGCAAGCTGTTCTGGATGACCATACCCTGTCCCATGCATACATGGAGCATATTGCGAACTTGCTGCACCAGATATTCAAATATGCTGCGGAATATGACATCATTGAAAAAGACTATTCCAAATTTATCCGGATAACCAAGGCAGAGGATGACGAAGCCGGAGTGCCGTTCACAAAAAAAGAAATACATATGCTCTGGCAGAACGTAGACCGTGTCCCATATACCGATACCATCTTAATACTTATATATACCGGATGGAGAATCACAGAACTGCTCACCATGCGCACCGAAAATATCAGCCTCATGGAATGGACCATGCAAGGCGGCATAAAGACTTCTGCCGGAAAAAACAGGATTGTACCCATACACTCTGGAATTAAAGCTCTTGTACAGCGTTATTACAAGCCTGATACGACGTTTTTCATCAGTAATCCGGACAATAACAAGCCCATGACAAAACACTCCTATTACAGGCTGTTTCACGCTGCCTTATCCGAATGCGGCATCACCACAAAACACACACCGCACGACTGCCGCCATACTTTCACATCCCTTCTGGATTCCGCTGGTGCAAATGAAGTATGCATTGACCGCTTAGTCGGCCATGCATCCAAATCCCTGACTAAGAAAACATACACCCATAAAGACATAGAAGAACTCCGGGAAGCTATAGAACTCGTAAAAATTTAACCTCTGAAATAACCGTTCCAGAGGTTCTTTTTTGTCACTAATATGTCACTAGTAAAAAAATATCATGCCTTTCCGCATTTTTCCTTTTATCCTCAAATCATTGATTTTACTGAATTTCTCAAATATCTCCATAAATATATTTTCAATAAAAACCCTTATATTTTAATTTTTCCTTAAATTTGTAATGTCCGAATTGCCGGAAAACCAGAGGTTCTTTGAGATTTTGCCACTAATGTGTCACTGGTAAAATGCTTTCACCGGAATATTTTTCACACAATTATACATGATCTGTCCGACTGAATGCTATTCCTGCAATACTGTTTATAAAGAGCAGGAAAAAGAAATCCGCATATATCAAGCCCTTCTGCTGAAACGGGATTTCACGTCCGCAGAGCCGCTGAAAAAATGCGTTACAGACATCACTGAAACCAAGGCAAAAGAGCGCAAATTCCCCTGCCACTTTTCGCAGTCCTTTTAACAGAAAGTAAGCGGCTCCCACCGCCCGTTTTATTGTCCCGAATGGATGCTCCGATAAACACAGCCTCTGGCCCGTTTTCTTCCGGTCTGGTTTGAGCGTGAATTTTACAACCTTCGCCTTTTCATAATGCCATTTCCCTCTGGCTTTTGTTTCCCCGGCCTCTTTCCTTTCTGCTTCCAGCCAGTCCCTGCATGGCTTCTGCATCTGGTCTTTTAATCTATCTCTTTCCATTCGTTTTTGCCCTTGTAACATTTGTTTCGGTTTTTGCAGTGTCTGCAGGCATTTTTGCTGGCATAACGGATATTCCCTTTTTTCTTGATACATTTCTGCCTGAGGATTTCCCCTGCCGGGCAGTATACCAGGTTTTGCTCCGGATCCCTGGCAAAATATCCTTCTTTTGCTTTTTTTAGCTCTTCCGGTTTTGTACTGTCCACATCTGCCTCCGCTTCTTCATAGGGCAGTTCTATTCCATACCCGTCTGTTCCTTCTTTTGTGATTACATGTGGAAGAATTCCCTCCTCAAGACATTCCAGCATGTCGTCTGTATCCTCATAGCCCCTGTCCGCAACCGTTTCCACTACACGATCCGGCTCTGTTTCTTTGATTCCTTCCATGGTGCTATTTAAAAGCCCGCTTCCTCATATGCTATACCGCCCTGCTTGTATACCGGCTTTTGGAATATAAACTGGACGGCCAGAAAACACATGTCACAACGGCGCATCTGATAAAAACCCTGCAAAATTTCCGAACTAGAGCTTGACCGTATGCACTACCGCTCCAAAGATTAACATAGAAAAATCAAAAAAATTTTATAGCGAACTCCATATACAACATTTTCCAATCAGAAAACAAGCCAAAAATCGCATATTTACGGGATTTTTGGCTTATTAACTGTCAAAGTCAGGATTTTACTATAGCTTATCTCTTCTGTCAATATGAAAATTTTTAAGAGTCCTATGCTTTTTATTGTGCTATACGCGCGGTCTGCCATCACCAGACAGCTCTTCTGAACATAAATTTTTTCAGGGTGTCCCCTGTGGACTAATGCATCTTTTCCTCCCATATTTCTTTTCCATGCTATTTTATAGTATCACTGTGATTTAATACAAGCGTACTGTATAAAAATAACACATCGCAATTATTAAAATCAATAAACCTGCTCAGATAATCCGGATGGATATAGCGAAGATCCACTAAATCGATCTGTGCATATCCGCTGATTAATAACGGCGCGATACCAGAACCAAAAGAATCCCGAAACAAAACAAGTTTTCTATCTGTGCGTGCGCCAGGGTTTTTTATCGTAAGAAGTGACAGCGAACCTGACAAAAATATCTCGTAAGGATCTCTCCCTTTTGCTTTTTCCATATCATAAACAGATATTTCCTTTCCGTTTTCCCAGTCATATACACTTGCGCCGTCAATATCTTTTCCCGTCAAATAGCGCATCCGATCCGGCGCAAGCGGCAATGACGCCTGACCGTAATACACGCCGTAAAAATCCTGATCTAACGTATGAACCTCATAATCCTGCAAAAGCTCCGCGCCCATTGCAGATGCCAGCCGCTCTGCCACATCCGTGATTTTTTCCTGCCGCCAGTGTGTATCCGTTTTATAATAATCATCTATTTCCAATAAATCCGCAATGGAAATATATTCTGCAAAATCCGCCTGCTCTGCCATTTTTTTCTCAAAATCCCCATAATCCAAAGACAAATGGCCGCTCTCCTTTGCCAGAAAACAATTTTTGTCCGGAATCACGGAAATCCAGACTTTATTTTCATCTGTCAGATATTTTTTACAGATATAACGGAACCGCTTTGCGGCATACGCAATTGCATCTTCCTGCAGAGGGTATTCCATGGAGGCAAGAAACCCGTTCGCCTTATAAAGCCCGTGATTATCCTGGCGCAAAAAAATATCCGCCGCCGTCCGGGCCTTTATCTTTCGAAAAAAATCCCGAAAAGGAAATGCATCCACCGCAAAAGATTCAAAATCAGACATAAAACGTCCGCTCATTATTTTTTCCGGTGATATTTCGGGCACAGGAGAAAGCATGCGCCTTTCACTGTCCGAATATTTTTCCCGCGGCAAAAATACACACAGCAAAAAACCTGCGGCAAACAACAGGGCAAATGCTGTGCACAGGATTTTATCTTTCTTTTTTTCATTCATTCAAATGCTCCTTAAAACCGAAAATACAAAAAAGGATGAAACGATCCGTCCACCAGATAAGCCGTCAGAACAAGCATCAAAGCAACCAGAACAACAGGCTCTGCTGCATGTAAAATTCTGATGCCCGCGGGTTTTTGTGAAATTCTCCCCGCCCAGTGACAAACCGCAGGCGTTGCACCGATTCCTCCGGCCAGCAAAACAATCCCGAAACTGCGCAGACAATAAAGCGCTTCGTCCGAAATAAAAGGAATTCCTCCGATACCGAAAAGACCTCCGAAATCTGAACATGCCTGCTGCAAATTTTCGGCATGGAAAACTACAAAGCTTAGCATAACAAAAAACAACGTATAAATATGCGCCAAAAAATGTCTCCTCTTTCGTTTTTCAGGCAGCCACAGCTTTTCAGCAGTCAGAAGCGCCGCAAAAATAAGTCCCCACAAAATAAAGTTCCAGGCTGCTCCATGCCAGAAGCCGGTAAGCATCCACACTACCAGAATATTCAGAAACTGCCTTCCTTTTCCTTTGCGGTTTCCTCCCATCGGGATATAGACGTAATCCCGAAACCATGTGCCAAGGGAAATATGCCACCGCCGCCAGAATTCCGTTATACTGGCAGAAATATACGGATAATTGAAGTTCTCCGGAAAACGAAATCCAAACAATCTCCCCAGTCCAATCGCCATATCGCTGTAGCCGGAAAAATCAAAATAAATCTGCAGCATAAATGCAATTGCATACAGCCAGTAAAACAATACGGACTTTTCCTCTGATGCCAAAAACGCACTGCACAATTCGCCCAGCTGGTTTGAAAGCAGAATTTTCTTTGCCAGTCCAATCACAAAACGGCGGATTCCCGAAGCCGCCTGCCCAAAGGAATGCTCTCTTTGCGATAACTGCCGCGCAATATCAGCATACCGTATAATCGGTCCCGCGATTAACTGTGGAAACATCATCACATAAACCGCCAGGCGAATCAGATTTTTCTGGGCAGCTTCTCCTCTGTATACATCAATTGTATAGCTTATAATCTGAAAGGTATAAAAACTGATGCCAATCGGCAGGGCAAGATTTAATAATGGAAGACTGCATCCTGTTGCAGCATTAAAGTTCCGCAGAAAAAAATCTGCATATTTAAAATAAAGTAAAAAAGACAGGCTGATACAAACGGAACTGATGCAAAATATCTTTCCGGCCCTTTTCTCTCTGTATTTTTCCACCCACAGGCCAAATCCATATCCCAGTAAAACGGAAAGCCCCATCAATATGACATACTTTGGTTCGCCCCATCCGTAAAACACGATACTGGCAAGTAAAAGAACCGTGTTTTTCAACTTTTTTGGTGACGCAAAGTACAGCACAACCGTCAAGGGCAGAAAATAATATAAAAATGAGATACTTGAAAAAACCATAGGTCTCTGTTACGCAACAGGCGTTTCCGTAATCACCTTTGCACCGTCAAGGGCAGAAAGCGCATTATTTTTAAAAACTTCCATAATTCCTGCTTCACCATATGCAGTAATGACATAGCTGCCGTCCACATTTACAATCAAAAACGTATCCGGCTGTCCGCATATCCATTGTTTCTCCAAAACAGAGGATTTTACCGAATCTGCAAAATCATTTATATCCACACCGTCTTTTAAGCGGTAAACAATTCCGGTAAATGTATTTCCGTTCATCATATGCACCATAGATGCAGCGTCTTCAATATTGGAAAACTGATCTTTCGGCAGCCCAAACGTATTTTCCAGTTCTTCTGTTTTTGTTATGTCAAATTTCCCCGGTGCGTCCATCACTGCATTTTCCTGATTTCCTCCGTACATGGCGAACAAATCGTCCTCGCCATAAATTGCTATGATTTCATTTAATACTTTCAGCGGTTCTGTATATCCGGATGTCTGGCTTTCCTGTTCTGACCCGGAGGAATTCTGCCCCGCGCCGCAGCCGGACAGGGAAAAAAGAATTGCCGCCGTTAATACAAGCACGATTGCTCTTTTCATATCTTTTTGCTCCTTTTAACAAATACTTGATTCAGGCGTTTGCGAAAATGCCCGATTTAAAACGTAGTATATCCCATTATCAAAACAATATCAATATTTTTCATTTTACTGCCGTATCGCATTGGGATAAATGCGTTCCATTCTGGCATCTGAAAAATGTTTATCCATTACCTGTTCCCACCTGCTGACTGCAGCCTTTCCTTCTGCGCGTGTGTCATACCGCGTCAAAGCCAGCATGGAAACAAAAATATTAAAGACCATACAAACCATAAATATCCCTGTCAGCGCCCATCCTGTTTTTCTTAAAATAACATCAATAAGCTTCGCCGCTTTCGGATACAGCCCTTTGATCCACACTACTGCAGCAATCCCCCAAAAAAAGCAAAAAAGCAGATTAATCCTTCCTCCCAGATTAAAAGGCATATCACTATAATCCCAGAAAACTTTTCCAAATACAATTTCCGTAAAAACACTGCATATATATTCATAAGCTCCGCCGAGGAAAAAACCCGTCCAGAAAATATAAGAATCCTGCTTATCCCTGTCTTTATAAAGCAATACCGTTACAAGCGCAATCGCAAGTCCCCAGACAACACTGAAAGGTCCCCATACCAGGCTGCTTCTGCTCATCCATACACCCGCTGTAATCCTGCAGAATATAGTCTCCACAACATCTCCTGCAAAAGCCGCGATAACAAACAGCCAGAAAACCTGCATAAAACTGCATTTTTCTCCGCTTTTTTCTTTTTCCTGTTCCCGCAAAACAGACGGATACGATCTGCCTATTCTTTTTTCAATATGCCCCGAAATTTTTGTGGCAAGCTGGAAAGTCCATCTTTGCAGTTTGTGGTTCCACCCAAGCAATCGCGGCAGTTTTTCCTCCATATGGTAAACCGATAAAAAGGAACCCGAAAAATCTATCAGGCCAACGACAATAAGTCCCCAGACAGCCGCTCTCTGTAAAATTCCTGGAAGGCCGCGGTAAAATCCCAGAATAACTCCATTCCCATAACGAACTGCCAGAAACCCCAGCAATCCCCAAAGGAGAGAATACTGCAGACAAATATATCCGTCAAAATTGTATCTCCTGCCGGAATAATCCCACCATTTTTTCCGTTTCATCCTTTCGAGCATTTTTCCGGCAAACCACTCCACGGCAGTTGCCACTACCATACTCCCCAAAAAAAGAAACAATGAATCATTTTTAAGCTCCTGCAGAAAAACCGTCAAAAGAACTCCTGTAAACCCATATAAAAAACAAAACGGTCCCGATGCAAAACCACGGTTCCTGAAATCTTTT
>CAOKHR010000117.1 GCA_948468325.1 uncultured Lachnospiraceae bacterium
AACAGACGCAATGCCGCCTAACTTTCCGGTCATCTTCTCTTTTACAATTCCCTTATAGTCCACCTGTACCTGACCAATCCACAAATAAAGGGCTTCCCTTTCCTGTGTAATTGAAATCCTGCCTGTTTTCAAAAACTTTCCGTAAGGATGCTTAAACAATTCCTCATTCAATTTTTCACAAAGCTTGCCTGAATAAGTATTCAGGCAGATCGCCAGAAGCTCGTTTTTCGTACTCTCCGGCAGACGGTTCATAATGCCAAGCAGCACAGGCAGCGCCGAATCATCCAGTTTCTGGAATAAACGGATAATCATATTCTCCGATTCTATAGAGCCAAGTTTCTCTTTCAGAACTGGAAAAATCTGCTGAAATGTCTTCTCATACTCTATATTTACAATCTTAATATTTACAGACAGCATACAACTTCCTCCTTTGCATAATCTCTGGCTTTCATAAAGGTGCAGCCAAATACTACTCACCCGCTATCAAAAAATATTCGCACTCATAACAAAAAAATGTGTACGTTTTAATAACCTACACGTTGTGATATTATACAGCAAAATAGCTTGAAATACAAGGCTTTCACTTTGAGTTTTCCTGTGCATTGCATTCCACATGATCTGCCTTAAAACGATACACTTCCCTCTTACGCGGAAAACTGTTTAAAATCCTCTCCTTTTGACCATACAAAAGCAAAACTATTGTGAAAATGTTACATTTCACACTCGCGCCAGTTTTTGCAGATATTTCATATTATCTGGCGTAAAATGCAACGGGAAGCTGTTCATTTAAAGTTGCCTGACGGCAGCCTTCTCATGTTTTATGTATTGGCCCATCGCCAGTCAGCGGAGTGACTGGCATGAGTGTAAAAGTAACGCAGAAATCCAAAAAAATGCAAAAAATATAAAAATAGGGATTGACACATTATAAAATCTATAGTAAAATATTATTCGTTCGTAAGGACAGCTAATATTTCTAAATTTGCGGGTGTAGTTCAATGGTAGAACACTAGCCTTCCAAGCTAGATACGTGGGTTCGATTCCCATCACCCGCTTCTTTTTATGCCTGAAAATAAGCACTGCCGCATCTAAGGTCAATTTTACCTTAGGTGTGGCGGTGCTTTTATTTATTTTCTTATCTTTCCATATTTTCTTCTTGACATTTCCGTTATAACTGTATATATTGTATATATACAGAATAAGAGGTGAGTCTATAAAATGCAGATTGTTATACGGAATTCCAGCAATCAGCCGATTTACGAACAGATTTATACCCAGATTAAAGACCTGATTCTGAACGGAACACTTATGGAAGGAGAAATGCTTCCTTCTATACGGGGACTTGCAAAAGATCTGCGCATCAGCGTAATCACAACAAAGCGGGCTTATGATGAACTGGAACGGGAAGGCTATGTAAATACGGTAGGAGGCAAAGGGTGTTTTGTGGCAGGCACCAACAAAGAGCTGATACGCGAAGAAAATTTAAAGAAAATCGAAAGCCACATGCAGGCAATCTGCAGTCTGGCCAAAAGCTGCGGCATTACAAACGAAGAACTGCTCACAATGTTTCAAATACTGGAGGTAGAAGAATGAATGCGATTGAAATGAAACATGTCACAAAAACATATCCGTCGTTTTCCTTAAATGATGTCAGCTTTACACTTCCAAACGGCTGTGTAATGGGACTTATCGGGGAAAACGGCGCAGGAAAAAGCACTACAATCCGCCTTTTGATGGACACGGTAAAACGGGATGCCGGAGAAGTTCTGATTCTTGGAACAAGTAATCAAAGCGCGGAATTTCAGACAACAAAAGAAGACATCGGAATTGTATTGGATGAAGCTTATTTCCCGCAAAACTTAAATGCAAAGCAGGTAAACATCCTTATGAAATCCGCCTACAAAAACTGGCAGGAGGATATTTTCTTCGGATACTTAAAACAGTTTGGCCTTGCGGAAACAAAGCGGTTTAAAGATTTTTCCAGAGGCATGAAGATGAAACTCTCGATTGCTGCTGCTTTATCCCATCAGCCGAAACTTTTAATTTTAGATGAGGCGACAAGTGGTCTTGATCCTGTTGCGCGGGACGAAATAATTGAACTTTTTAATGATTTTACAAGGGAAGAAGACCATTCCATACTAATTTCTTCTCATATTCTAAGTGATTTGGAAAAAATCTGCGATTATATTGCATATCTGCATCACGGCAGACTTTTATTCTTTGAAGAAAAAGATCTCCTGAAAGAAAAATATGGAATTTTAAAAACTTCATCCTCTGCCCTGCCGGATATACCCGAGGATGCCGTTCTTGCAAAAAAAGAATCCCGTTATTCTACAGAACTTTTTGTCCGGCGCTCTCTGCTTTCAGATGCTTTTGAAACCGAACCTGCCGGAATTGAAGATATTATGCTGTTTTTTGCAAAAAAGGAGGATTCGTTAAAATGAAAGGATTACTTATAAAAGATGTATATACCATGACAAGAGAAATAAAATATCTGCTTGCGCTTGCACTGATTATAGTTTTTATCCGGAATGATTTTCTGCTTTATTTTATTATTGTCTATTCCACAGTTCTTCCCGTTTCCTCACTGGCTTATGATGAACAGGCAAAGTGGAACAAACTGGCAGATATGCTCCCTTTTACCCCGAGCCAGCTTGTCGGAAGCAAATATCTCTTTGCTCTTCTCTCGATTGCAGCTGCAACGCTTTTTTCTGTCGCCTGCCGGTTCTTAACTTCCGGTGCATCCGGCTATGATATTTTCATGCTTCTTATTGCAGCATGCATCGCACTTCTTTTAGAAGCAATTCAGCTGCCTATTATGTTTGGACTTGGTCCGGAACGGGGACGTATACTGTTTATTATTGTTACGGTCGTTATAGCATGCAGCGCATATTCCATACCGGAAATATTAAACTCAATCTTTACAATTCAAACAGACATGTCTCTTATCGGTCTCCTGTCCGGCGCAGTCGCTGCTGTCTTTCTGGCAAACCTGCTCTCCCTGCAGATTTCAAAAACTCTGTACAGGCGCAGAACATAACTTTGGGGGTATAACAAACGGGACTGCCTGCGGGCAGTCCCGTTCTCATTTTTTATTCAACCGCCTGAAATGCTGTTTCCAGATCTTCTATAATATCTGCAATATTCTCTGTCCCAATCGAAAGGCGGATGGTATTTGGCTTAATCCCCTGCTCCTTTAATTCTTCCTCATTGAGCTGTGAATGTGTGGTAGACGCCGGATGAATCACTAAAGATTTTACATCCGCCACATTTGCCAGCAATGAAAAAATTTCAAGATTGTCGATAAAATCTTTCGCTTTTCTGTCATCTCCCTTAATTTCAAATGTAAAAATAGAACCGCCGCCATTCGGGAAATATTTTTTATACAGCTCCTGCTGTTTTTTATCATCCGAAACAGACGGATGATGCACCGCTTCTACCTGCGGGTGATTCTTTAAATATTCTACGACCTTCAATGCGTTTTCCACATGACGTTCGACGCGCAAAGATAATGTTTCCAGTCCCTGCAAAAAGAAAAACGCATGGAACGGAGAAAGTGTCGCTCCTGTATCGCGGAGAAGAATTGCACGGATTTTTGTCACAAATGCCGCCGCACCGACTGCTTTTGTAAAGCTAATGCCGTGATAACTTGGATTCGGTTCCGTCAGCAACGGAAATTTTCCGCTTGCTTCCCAGTCAAATTTTCCGCCGTCTACAATTACGCCGCCAATTGTCGTTCCGTGTCCTCCGATAAATTTTGTTGCGGAATGCACGACAATATCTGCACCGTATTCGATTGGCCGCACCAGATACGGCGTTGCAAATGTGCTGTCTACTACAAGCGGAATCTTATGGCGATGCGCCACTTTTGCCGCTTCTTCAATATCCGCCACATCAGAATTCGGATTTCCAAGTGTCTCAATATAAACTGCCTTTGTATTTTCCAAAATCGCTGCTTCGAGCGCTTCCGGCTGCGGGTCTGTAAATGTCGTTGAAATTCCATACTGCGGCAGTGTATGTTCCAACAGATTATATGTACCGCCGTAAATATTTCTGGCTGCTACAATATGATCTCCGCTCTGCGCAAGATTCTGAATCGTATAAGTTACTGCTGCCGCGCCGGAAGCAACCGCAAGCGCCGCCACACCGCCTTCAAGTGCCGCTATCCTCTGTTCAAAAATATCCTGAGTGGGATTTGTCAGTCTTCCATAAATATTCCCCGCATCTGCAAGCCCAAATCTTGCTGCCGCATGATCGCAGTCATGAAACACATAAGAAGAAGTCTGATATATGGGTACTGCTCTCGCATCTGTTACCGGATCCGGATTTTCCTGTCCTGCATGCAGCTGTAATGTTTCAAATTTTAAATTTCTCTCTGCTCTGTTTTTTTTCTGGCTCATTTTTTTGTCCTCCTCGTCTGACTCCTTTTTAGTCTGTAAATAAAGATGTAGAATAGTAGCGGTCGCCGCTGTCCGGCAAAATCGCTGCAATTTTCTTTCCCTCATATTCCAGCCGCTTTGCCAGTTCAATTGCGGCATAAGCTGCAGCTCCGGAAGATATGCCTACCAAAATGCCTTCCTTATGGGCAATTTCTCTGGCAATCTGAAATGCCATATCATTTTCCACCGGAAAAATCTCATCGTATATCTGTGTATTTAACACCTCCGGCACAAATCCTGCTCCGATTCCCTGAATTTTATGTGGGCCGCCCTTTCCTTTTGAAAGCACCGGTGAAGCAAGCGGCTCTACCGCAACAACTTTTATCTCAGGCTTTTTAGACTTTAAATACTCTCCTGTTCCCGTTATCGTACCTCCTGTTCCAACTCCTGCCACAAGAACATCGATCCCGCCGTCGGAATCCTCCCAGAGTTCGGGGCCTGTCGTCTCTTTATGTATTTTAGGATTCTCCGGATTCACAAACTGTCCCGGAATGAAACTGTCCGGCAGCTCCTCTGCCAGTTCTTCCGCTTTGGCAATAGCGCCTTTCATACCTTTTGTCCCTTCTGTCAGCACAATTTCAGCTCCGTATGCTTTTAAAATATTTCTCCGTTCTACGCTCATAGTTTCCGGCATCGTTAAAATGATGCGGTATCCTTTGGCCGCCGCTATGGATGCAAGACCGATTCCCGTATTTCCGGACGTCGGTTCAATAATAACGGAACTTTCCTTTAATAATCCTTTTTCTTCTGCATCTTCAATCATAGCTTTCGCAATTCTGTCTTTTACGCTTCCGGCGGGATTAAAATACTCCAGTTTAAATAAAAGACGTGCTTTCAATCCATATGCCTTTTCCATATTGACTGCTTCTACCAGAGGCGTATTACCGATTAATTCTAATGTTCCCTGATAAATTCCTCCCATTTTCTTTTCCTCGCTTTCCGTTTTATTTCATATATTTACTACTTGTTTAGTATGAATTGAATATAATATATAACTTTTTACTGTATATGTCAAGTATGAAAAAAATTTTTATACCGAAAATGGGAAATTTGAGATTACTTTTTATACTCACGCCAGATAATATGAAATTTCTGCAAAGACCGGCATACGTGTAAAATGCGGCAATTTGACTTTTTATGTCTGAAAATATACAATTGTCAGGTAAAAATACATAAATTATGAGGTGCATGAAATATGAGCAAAAAAGAACTTGCAAAAAGGTATACCCAAAGGGCATCCCAAGATGACAAACTCCTGCGGAGTTGTCACAAAAGGTATACTCTATTTATTATCAGTCTGTTCTTTTCCGCATTTGGCGTTGCAGTGACAAAACACGGCGAACTTGGCGTATCCCCGATTTCGTCTGTTGCGAATGTGCTTAGTTTAAAGTTTAATTTCCTTTCTTTGGGTATGTGGCTGATTATCTGGAACTGCGTTTTGATTCTTGGTCAGATTCTGATTTTGAAAAAGGACTTTCAGCTAATACAGCTTCTGCAGATTCCGCTGTCGTTTCTTTTTGGATATTTTACGGATTTTGGGATGTGGTGTGTGTCTTTTTTTCCGGCGGATGTTTATGCCATACGTTTGATTTACGTGCTGTGCGGAGTTGTAATTCTGGGATTCGGCATATCTTTGTCTGTAATTGCAAATGTAATTATGAATTCTGGAGAGGCTTTTGTGAAAGCTGTTTCAGATAAAATAAATAAAAATTTTGGCAATGTGAAGATCGGATTTGATGTGATTTGCGTTGTTGTATCTGTTTTGCTGTCGCTTTTATTTTTTGACGGAAAAATTGTGGGAACAAGAGAGGGGACTGTAATTAGTGCGCTGCTTACAGGGGTTGTGGTGAAATTTTTCTGCAAGACTTTGAAAAACGGGGTGGAGAAAATGGTAGGATGATTTGTTGAGGCAGCGGGTCTGGGCAGTTTGAAGAGGCGTACAGATGGCGGGAATGAATTTTCAAACACGCTCTAAATTATATATTCATTCCCTTGTTCTTCCTGCCAGTTTACCAGATCGGCCAGAGTGTATTTGTCCAGTACTCCCTGAATTGCTTCGTCCAGTTCTTTCCAAATTCGGATTGTTACGCATTCACTCTGCCGCTCACAGTCTACGGCATCGTTTTCCAGACAGGCCACGGGAGCCATGTTTCCTTCTACCTGACGTAAAATCATTCCTACTGTGTACTCGGCAGGCTTCTTAGCCAACCGGTATCCTCCCTGCGGACCACGGATACTTTTTACATAACCGGCCCGTACGAGAAGGGATATGATCTGTTCTAAATATTTCACGGATATGGACTGCCGCATGGCTGTATCTTTCAGCCGCACCGGTTCCACAGTATCATTCATAGCAATATCCAGCATAAGACGCAGGGCATAACGTCCTTTTGTTGAAATCTTCATTTTCTTCCTCCAGTTATTCCTATCATCAGCTTTTTATGATTATATTTTATCCCTGTTAGCCTAGTGTGTCAATAGGAAATGGATGCGTCAGCTATTTATAAATCACACAATACCTTAATATGAGATCTGTAGTACTTTTTGCCTTGACATTAACACTCCACGTTACTTCTCCGGTTTCTTCGTTATAGGTACCTCCGCTCAATTCTTCCTGAAGAACTGTAATTCTGCTGTCGTCGGAAATCGGAATCTGATCCGCTGCCTGAATTATCACATCCTGAGATTTGCGGTTTTGTAAAGTAATGCGGAATTCATATACGTCTTTTTTCGTTTTTTCCCGTTTATTCACATGATGCTGATTCTGCGTTTGTTTTCGTGCAGCATACAGTTCGTCGTCTTTTCCAAGATTCAACCGATACCGATGCGCTGCTTCTTTTGCATCCAGCATACAACTGCCGACCATAATATCCCGGACATACAAATCTGCATGACATGCCAGAATCTGATCCACATCTGTTTCTTCAAATTTTGCAGTCAGA
>CAOKHR010000118.1 GCA_948468325.1 uncultured Lachnospiraceae bacterium
TCGGAGCCGGAAGTTACGGCAGTTGCAGATAGAAAAGAGGGCGGATATGAAGCGGCGGCATGGGGCTGTGATTTGACTTATGACTATGTAAAAATTAATGCGGATTATCGTTCCTGATGAAAAGAGGAGGAAGACAAAGATGAAAGAAACAGAATTAGAGCAGAGTATGAATAAAGCAGAAGTCCTGATTGAAGCACTGCCCTATATTCAGAGGTTTAACCGGAAGATTATTGTGGTAAAATACGGCGGAAGCGCGATGACGGATGAGGAATTAAAGCGCCGTGTTATTCAGGATGTAACACTTCTAAAGCTGGTAGGATTTAAACCGATTATTGTGCATGGCGGCGGCAAAGAGATTAGCAAATGGGTAGGAAAGGTCGGCATGGAGCCGGAATTTGTAAACGGACTTCGAAAGACGGATAAGGATACAATGGAAATTGCGGAAATGGTGCTTGGCAAGGTCAATAAATCACTGGTGCAGATGGTTCAGGAATTGGGAGTTCTTGCAGTCGGCATCAGCGGAAAAGACGGAGGGCTGCTTCGCGTAGATAAAAAATATTCCGACGGAAAAGACATTGGTTTTGTAGGGGAAATCAAAGAAGTCAATCCGAAAATTCTTTATGATTTGCTTGAGAAAGATTTTCTGCCGATTGTATGTCCAATTGGCATGGATGATGAATTTATGACTTATAATATCAACGCAGATGACGCGGCATGCGCGATTGCAAGAGCTATGCAGGCAGAAAAACTGGCATTTCTGACAGATATTGAAGGCGTATACAAAGATCCGTCCGATAAAACCACACTGATTTCCGAGCTTCCGATTTCTGAAGCAAAAGAGCTGATAGCAGACGGCAATATCGGAGGCGGAATGCTGCCAAAGCTGAACAGCTGTATTGACGCAATTGAAAACGGAGTTTCAAGAGTACATATTTTAGATGGAAGGATTGCACATTGCCTGCTGCTTGAAATCTTTACGAATAAGGGAATCGGAACAGCTATTTTAGGAGAAAAGGAGAAAAAATATTATCATGAATAGTACGGAATATATTAAGCATGCCAAAGAAGATCTTCTTCATACATACAATCGCTATCCGGTTGTTTTAGAATCCGGAAAAGGCGTATATCTGTCGGATACTGACGGGAAAAAATATCTCGATTTTGCAGCCGGAATCGGCGTATGTGCGCTGGGATACGGCAATGAAGAATACAGTCAGGCACTTAAGGAGCAGATTGATAAATTACTGCATACTTCCAATCTTTATTATAACCGGCCGGTTATAAAGGCTGCAGAGCTTTTGAAGAAAGCCAGCGGCATGGACCGCGTCTTTTTTACAAACAGCGGCGCGGAAGCCGTGGAAGGCGCGATAAAGGCGGCAAAGAAATATGCATATACCAGAGACGGACATGCAGATTTTGAAATTATTGCCATGAAAAATTCATTTCACGGAAGAAGCGTCGGCGCGTTGTCTGTAACGGGAAACGAGCATTACAGAGAAGCGTTTCTTCCTTTGATGGGCGGTGTGCGTTTTGCGGAATTTAACCGTTTCAAAAGTGTAGAAGAGCAGGTGACAGATAAAACATGCGCCATTATCCTAGAGACGATACAGGGCGAAGGAGGCGTCTATCCGGCGGAGAAAGAATTTCTGGAAGGAGTGGCAGAGCTTTGCGGCAAAAAGGATATTCTTTTGATTCTGGATGAAATCCAGTGCGGAATGGGAAGAAGCGGAGAGATGTTTGCATGGCAGAATTACAATGTAAAACCGGATATTATGGTCGCTGCCAAGGCTTTAGGCTGCGGTGTTCCCGTGGGCGCGTTTTTAATGACGGAGCGTGTGGCAGAGAAATCTCTGGCGCCGGGAGACCATGGCACGACGTATGGCGGCAATCCTTTTGTGGGAGCGGCAGTTTTGAAAGTGCTTGAAATTATGGAGCGTGATCATATTACGGAGCATGTAAAAGAAATTTCCGGCTATCTCTGGAACCGGCTGGAAGAGCTGAAAAAGAAGCATACGTGTGTGGCGGACCATCGCGGTATGGGACTTATGCAGGGACTGCAGCTGCAGGCGGATACGGCAGCGGGTGATGTTTCGAAAAAAGCATTGGAGCACGGCCTGATTTTAATTACCGCAGGTTCTAATGTACTCCGCTTTCTGCCGCCTCTTGTGATAGAGAAAGAGCATGCAGATGAAATGTATGGAATTTTAGACGAAATCTTATCAGAGATGGAAAAATAAGGATAATATAAAGGAGCTGGCTGACAGCTCTTTTATTATGTAAAAAAATTGTTTTACTCTAGCTATTTTGTATAAAAAATGTTAAAATAGCCATAGGGCTTTCGGAATTATTCACAAATATTTAGCCATGAAATAATATTTTGCAAAAACAGGAGGATATTTTATGAAGCGACGTTTAAACAAACTGCTGGCAGTTGTGTTAACGGCTGCAATGTGTCTGCCGGTGATTCCGGCGGAAAGGGTAAGCGCTGCAGGGAGCGGCGGCATTGTTTTTACAGAGGAAGAACAGATATTTGTCAATGACTATGGCAAAGAACGTAAGACAATTATTAACGACAGCTGGAAGTTTCATTTAGGTTCGGTTGCAGGAGCATCCGGCAAGGAATTTAACGATGCTGACTGGGATTATGTGGATCTTCCTCACGATTTTAGCATTACGCAGGAATTTACGGCTGAAGGAGAGAGGGAGAGCGGATTTCTTCTTGGCGGTACCGGATGGTATAGGAAGCATTTTACGCTTTCCGAAGATCTTTTGGGCAAAAGAGTCGTATTAAATTTTGACGGTGTGTATTCCCATGCCGCTGTTTATGTAAACGGGAAAAGAGTAGGGGAACACCATTACGGTTATACACCGTTTGCTTTTGACATTACGGATTATGTGGTATGTGACAGTGCAACGGATAATGTGATTGCGGTAGAAGCGGTGAATAACATTCCTTCCAGCCGCTGGTATTCCGGAAGCGGCATTTACCGCGATGTAAATTTAATTGTGACGGACCCGGTACACGTGGCATATAATGGAACCTTTGTAACTACGCCGAAGATTCAGGAAGAAAACGGTGAAGTAAATGTCTCTGTAGATGTGCAGAATGACAGCAAAGCACCGGTGAATGTTACCGTTCGCAATACGGTTTTTGAAAAGGGCAGCAATACACCGGAAGCGTCTGATTCGACAGCTGTATCAGTAGCGGCCGGAGAGACGAAAGCAGTAGAGTCAAAACCGGTTGTTCCTTCGCCGAAGCTCTGGTCAGTGGAGGAGCCGAATCTGTATTATGTCCGGACAGAGATTTTAAACGGAACGACGGTTTTAGATACTTATGATACAGAGTTTGGCTTTAAATGGTATGAGTTTGTTGATGATGAAGGGTTTTATCTGAATGGAGAACCGTTAAAAATTAACGGTGTCTGCATGCATCATGACCAGGGAGCGCTTGGCGCTGCGGCGTACCATGATGCTGTTTACCGTCAGATGAGCATTATGAAAGATATGGGCGTGAATACAATCCGTATCACGCATAATCCCGGTGCGGAAGTTTTGGTAGATATTTGTAACGAACTTGGTCTTTTGGTTATTGAAGAATTTTTTGACGGCTGGGCATGGGCAAAAAACAGTAATCCGAATGATTTTTCTACTCATTTTCAGAGGTACCTGAATGATTCGAATCAGATTATTGGCGGGGATTCTTCTATGAAATGGTCTGAATTTGTGCTGAAATCTACAGTCAAACGTGACAGAAATGATGCGTCTATTATATTGTGGTCACTTGGAAACGAAATTGATGAAGGCAGCGGCGGAGGCCCGTGGGATACGCTTGCGGATGATTTGATCCGCTGGACAGAGGAAGTAGATAAGACGCATCCGGTTACATCCGGTTCTAACAGAAGAACGCTTAGTGTTGAGGGTGATACCGGAGTTCCGATTGTTAATCAGAAAATTTATGAGGCAGAAGGTGTTCCGGGTTACAATTATGGCGATATTGGAAGTATGAGGATGCTGCATGGGAGGTATCCGGTTCTTCTCTGGAGCGAGACTGCGTCTGCAGTTAACAGCAGGGGCATTTATTCGGGTAATTCTACAGGAGCCGGAGCTGTAGGCGGACATTTGACCTCTTATGATGAAAGCTGTGTCGGATGGGGTAAGACAGCGCATGCTTCTATGTATCCGACTTTGACGACAGACTGGATTGCGGGCGAATGTGTATGGACCGGATTTGACTATATCGGCGAGCCGACTCCATGGAATGGAGATAAAGGAATCCATCCCGATGCACCGAATAAGGATATTGCAGCGCCGAACAGCAGTTATTTTGGTATTGTAGAGACATCAGGATTTCCGAAAGACAATTACTACCTTTACCGCAGTCAGTGGAACAGAAAAGAAGGTGCAAATACTCTGAATTTGGTTACAGCATGGGATTCGGATAATATGAAATTATCCGGCGGCAAGACTCCGGTATGGGTTTATTCTAATGCGGCGAAAGTAGAGCTTTACCGGAATAACGAGCTGATTGGAGTTGCTACGCGTAAAGATGTTGCGGAAACTACAACAGAAAAGGGACATCAGCACTATGAATATACAACAGAGAGCAAAAACGAAAGCGTTTGCATTACGAGTTCAGGTTCCGGAGACACTTCACTGTATTCTGTTTTTAACGTAGCATTTGAAGAGGGAACTATTTCTGCAAAAGCATACGATGAGCAGGGAAATGACATTACAAAAACATGCGCAGGGAAAACTTCTGTATCCACACCGGGAGAACCGGCGAAGCTTATTGTCAGTCAGGACAAAGAAGAAATTCTGGCAGACGGCAGCAGTCTTGTTTACATTTCTGTTGATGTAACAGATTCAGACGGCAATTTAGATACACGTGCAGAAAATGACATTACGTTTACCCTGACAGGCAACGGAGAAATTATGGGTGTGGATAACGGCGACCAGGCAACAGTGGATAAATTCCAGCAGCCATCCGTTATAACAGACAGAACTTCTGCCCATATTAAGGCATATGCAGGAAAAGCGCTTGCAATTGTCCGGTCTACAACAAGATCAGGAAAAATTACGGTAGATATTGCTTCCAATGGGCTGACAGGCGGCAGGGCGGAAATTACATCTAAGCTTCCGGAGGGACAGTCTGAAAATGGAATTGTAAGTTATCGTATGAAAAAACATTGTTATGTACCTGTGGGAACAGCAGCTATTACACTGCCGGCAAAGATTGCCGTTACACGCGCAGACGGAACAGAAGAGCAGATGAATGTAACATGGAACGCCATAGATGCATCGAAGATGAAAGAAGCGGGGAATTTTACAGTAAACGGAACGGTAGGAAGCGGCCTGGATCAGATTATAGTAGCAACCGTTGTACATGTATACGGCAATATTACAACGGCGAAAAATATTTCAGCCTATACGGCGCAAAACAGCATACCTTCACTTCCGGAAAGCCTTATGACGTATGCGGAAGACGGAACAGAATTTGAAGCATTTCCTGTTACATGGGATATAACCGGCCTGTCAGAATCTGATTTCGGAAATATTGGAGACATAGTAAAAATCAGGGGAACCGTAAATGCTTCTTACATCGGAAAAACATTTGAGGTTGCGGCAGGCGTCCGCGTAGCGGAAGCCCGGGAAACCGGAAGCATCAATATAGCGCCTGTAGCGTCCGAACTGACGCAGAATTGTAATCCGACAGCAGATAATCTTCTGACCGTAAATGACGAAAACAGATATGGTGATCAGGCTACACAGAGTTCAAGGTGGACAGACTGGGAGGATAAGAGAGAAGATATGGCTGAAAATCCGGCAGCGATTACAATGAAATGGGATACGGTTCATTCTGTAGATGAGATCCGGCTCTTTTATGCAGTGCCAATTAATGGGATCGCAAAACCGGAGAGCGTGACGATTCAATTATCTTCGGACGGCATTAATTTTACCGATATGGGATATGAAGATCCTGTGGAAATACCGGCTGTGGCAAATGAATCAACGCTGGGAGAGTCTTTTAAATTAAATGAGAGTACGGCTCCGATTGCTGTTCGGATTATATTGAAACGTAACGGTGGAAATAAAGTCGGTCTTACGGAAATAGAAGTTATTTCCAAACAATATACATATGATGTTTACGATACGGCGGATCTGGAAAGCATTTCTGTAGACGGAAACGCCATCGGTGGAGTGAGTGCAGATAAAACAGATTATGTAGTAGATACTCTGGGAGAAGTTACTGCTGCAGGAGACAGCAAAAACGTAGCAGTCACTGTTTTTCCGGAGAAAGACGGCGTAGTGACAATTTATGCTGTATCCGAAGACGGACAGACAACAAAGACGTATACGGTCAGCCGGAAGGCAAAGACAGAAGATAAAGCACAGGTCAGCCAGATAATTGAGGAGCTGAAAAAAGTTGACAGCAGCAAATATACAGAAGAAAGTTACAATAAGTATTTGCAGACAATCAAGGCATTAGAAAATCAGATTTCAGCGGATATTTCAATGAAAGATTTGAATGAGATGAAAAAGAATCTGGAAGACGTACAGAAATTGTTGGAAGTAAAGCAGACTGTTCCCCAGGATCCTGCAGATTCCGGTACGGGAAATGAAACTCAGACATTGACGAAAGGCCAGAAAGTGACAGTAGACGGCATGGAATATGAGGTTTTAGATCCGGCAGCGAAAACAGTGGAACTGAAATCAGGCAATAAGAAGAAATCAGGCAAACTTACCATTAATACTGTCAATATAAACGGAGAGAACTGTACGGTTGTATCCATTGGGGCAAATGCATTTCAGAAAGCAAACAAACTGACGTCTGTTACCATCGGAAGCAGCGTAACCTCCATTGGAAAGAACGCATTTGCAAACGCGGCAAAACTGCAGTCAGTTGTGATTGGAAAGAAAGTAAAAACAATTGCAGCGGGAGCATTTTCCGGTTGCAAGAAACTGAGTAAAGTGACATTCAAGGGAACTGCAGTAACGAAAATCGGAAAGAAAGCATTTAAAAACACATCGAAGAAAATAACGGTAACAGTTCCGAAAAAACTGAAAAAGAACAAGAAGTTCAAGAGTAAGTTAACGAGTGCCGGAATGAACAAAAAAATGAAATATAAATAATAAAAAATTTGGACACTGAAAGTCACAGGTAAACCGCCCAGGCAAAGAAAGTATGCCTGGGCGGTTGTAAATTTTTCAGCCAAAGCGTATGTTGACGACCTGCATTTGTAACAGCCAGTTTTTGGGTAGGCTTCATGTTGCTGGAGGATTGTTTTT
>CAOKHR010000119.1 GCA_948468325.1 uncultured Lachnospiraceae bacterium
TAAGTAGATTATACATGAGAGCTGCTTGATTTTCAAGTGGCTCTTTATATTATTTGTCAGAAATATATTGAAAGACGGGATTGTGGCTGATACAATCCGATGCTCGCTACTATTTTTGCGGACACTATCACAGGACAATTTTTCTGCACATCCCACGTCGTGTATTTACTTTCCGCGAAGGAAACTAATTGAACCTGTCGGTTGTAAGAAGATCAACATATGTAATCCCAACTATACCGTTTTAAACACATATTTAATTTTGTCTTTATCTTGTTTCACACTTAATCCAAATTGGTATACTCATTGTTGCCCTTGCTAATTTGATTTATCAGATTTCTTTATTCCCACAATGTTTGTGCATCTCATACTACCCCATCGAAAAAGCATCGCACTGCCTGCAATTTCCCCAATTTTCTCTTCCTTCATACAAACATTTTCTGACCATGGCAAACCTTGGCCCGTTCCAGACATCCAGAATGCTTTCCTTTGTCAAATCCCCCAATGTATATTTCCCGACTGCATCATTGCAGCACAGAGAAATTTTACCGTCCGGCCGGACAATCAATTGTTTAAACGGAAGCACACATCTGTCTTTTCCGTAATCACCCACATTCTTTCGATTCGGTGCATTTCCGCCGCGGGATGTCAGAACTTCGTGCGGCTTTCGCAAAACAATTGTCACTTTTTTCTTTAATTCAGGATTTCTGTCACAATACTCTTTTATTTCTCTGCATGGTTTTATCAATTGCAGTTCCTGCTGATAGTTATCAATAATTAACTCATCTAAAACTTCTGCCAGGGCGATAAATTTATCCAGCGTCAATAAGGTTCCGTTTGTAAACAAATGCATTTTCGCTTTGGGAAGGCGTTCCCTCGCATAGCGGTTAAACTCAATGATCCTGTCGTCCAGCAAAGGTTCATTATTGGAAAACGTCGTAAATCTGCCCGCATACTCCATTTCTGCAAGCTGCCGTACGATATTTTCAAATAATTCTCTTTCCATAATCTTCTTTTCTCTGGGATCTGCATTGTGGTTTACCGGGCAAAAAGAACAGGATCCATTGCAGCGGTTAATTGTCTCGATTTCAATATGATTAAAAAGTCCCTGCTTTTCATTAAGCCGCTCTGTTTCTTCAAAAACCGACTTCCTTGCAAATTCCAGTTTCCTGCTGTCATTCCATTCTTCTTCAGACGCAGCCTCCGCGGCAACCGTATACGGATTGTAAATCAGTTCCTCTGTTTCATAGAACCGCCTTAACTCCTCCAGAAAAAAGAAATAGTCTGTTACACCAGCCTCCTGGAGCTGCTTTGCCATGCTCTGGGCATATAAACTGGCAATGCATACACGAAAATTCTCTTTCATCGGGATAAATTCTTCTACTCCGATTACCGGAATATCTCCCAGAACCGTTCCCTGTTTTCCTTCATCATTGTCTAAAAAATATGCAACCTGTTCTTTCCCCAGTTTTTCCAGGGCCTGCATGCCGTAAATACCGGCTCCAAAAATCACATTTTTTTTCATGTAAACAGTTTCCCTCCGCGTTTTTCCAGTTCCCACATATAATAATTTTCCACAATGCCAATGTCATCTATCTTATGCGCAAACTGTATTGTCCCAAGATCCACAATCTTACTCTGCATTACGGGATGTGCCAGCACTTCTTTTAATTCCGGCTTTGGCGTAATCTGGTCTGCCTCCATCATGCTTACCTGTGAAAACTCTTCCGAGGTATAAGTTCCCCAGTTTAAGATTTTTGTAAAAAACACTTCATCTGCGTTCAGCCGCTCGCCCCACCTGACAAACGGAATCATCTCCTGATAATTTTCTCTCTGCACCACAAAATTCATCCGAAAATAAGAAAGCTCTCCTCTTTTCCGCAAATCAGCCGCAAACTCCATATTTTTCTGTAATACATCAAAATTTCCGTTTCTTCGGATATGTTCATAAGTCTTTTTTGTTGCTGCATCTACCGAAACGGTCAGCATCACTTTTCCCGTTTTTCCACGAATGAATTTTTCCCAATTTCCTGGCGTAAACAGTATGCCGTTTGACAGCAGCCGTATATAGTTCGGGTTACAATTCTGCGCCTCATAGATTTTCCGGTAATCCGGACTGGCAAATACTTCCCCGTCCCCTGCCAAAACAAGAAAATTACAATTTGCAAGATACTCCTCTTGTACCTTTTTTGTAATTTGATTCACCATTTTCTGCTCCGTACCTTCTGCAAAATGCAATTCTTTGCGGCAGGTGCTGCAGGAAAGATTACAGGAAGAATCATAACCTAACACCAATGTCTTCGGATGTTCCGTTATTTTATGGTAAGGCTCCTCAAATTTTTTTATCTCCTCTTTCTCTTTCGCTACAAATAACGGGCACAGGTTTTTGTCACAGAAAGAAAATGTCCTGTTTTCTGTGGAAAGACACATAACTTTATGCAGATTGGAATGCCAGAGTGCATGCGGATCTTTTTCAAAAATATTATCCAGATTCTGGCGCACAAAAGTGGTACAGCAGCATCTTGTATGCCCGTCACGTAAAATTTCCAGATGATTTTGCATCGTATTACACTTTAAATCGTAATACGAGGAATCAAAAATAGTCTTTCGCAACAGTTCTGAAGGCATACCGGTAATACTCTGATAACCAGCAAAATCCACATATTCTTTTAATCCCAGATCCCGCAGATTCTCTTTGATTTCTCTGTCTTTTTCTACACCAATGATTACAAAATACTCTTCCCAATTCCGTATTTCCCGCGGCTTTTTTATATCTTTTCCATAAAAATTCTCCGCCCGGTTATAGGAGTCAATATAAAATTCAAAACAATAATTTTCGTACTGTTCATGAAACCATTTTGCAATTGCCCCGGTTCCCCACATCACCAGCTTTCTGTCTTTTGGGATTTGAAACGAATCCAATTGCGTAAAAAAATCTTCTTCATACAGATAATCTGTACCATATACAAACCCTGCTTGATTCAGGCGGGAAATTTTCGTCTCTTTTTTAAAATCACACAGAATAATCTGTTCATCTGCAGTCTTTTCCCTGAAATGGTCTTCCCTAAACACAGGATAGCCTTCAAAGGTTTTCCCATCCCATTCATCATCTACTACACATACAATATCCAATTCATCAAATATATACAGAAAATCCTTGGCGACTCTGTTTGCCCCATAAATAATGTATCTCATGCTTTCCTCCCTGGATTATGCCCGCAGAAGGACTGCTTCTTTGATAATCCCTGACAATTTTATAAATTTAATACCTCTTGCCGCAAGCATCTCTGATACAACCGGATGCTCTACAGCATTTATAATAATGTCCCTTTCTTTGTTATAGTCTATGTCAGAAAGGTGATATACCGTAACATTTTCAATCGTAGAATCTGATATATTCTGATCATCCGAAACAATAAACCCGGCAACCCGCTCCGCCAGATGATTCTCCTTTAAATACTCAAAATATACTCTTCCTACTCTGCCTGTTCCATAAATAAATATCTGTTTCCCGTCATTTGACAGAAGTCCATTTAAAAGATCTCCGATTGTCTTATGCACACAGGCTGATGTTTCTTCCCACCACTGCATATTCAGGGATACCAGTTTATCAAAAATCGCAAGAGATTCTTCGTCATAATAGTTCTCTATGATTTTCCTGTATTGATTTAGGATTTCATCTCCCGGATTATAGTACCAGCTTAAGCTAAGTGCTGAAATCAGATCCTTGATATATTTTCCGGTATCACTGTTTATCTTTACTGCCGCTATGTTAGGATATTCTTCCATATCCCAGTTCCAGATTTTCTCCCCGACTACAATATCAAAGACCGTTTTTGTAGCCGCGGCTCTATGCTTATCTTTCTGATTTAGCAAAACATCATGAAGAACCACAACAGCCCCATCCTCCATAAAAGGATAGCAGGCAAGGAAATCCAAAATCTCGCCCGGCAGATAATGTGCCGTGTCAATAATCACAAAATCAAATTTCTGATCTCCTGTGATTTCTTCCAGTACTTCCGCCGCAGTAACCCCTGTATACAAATGAAAGTTGTCGATGCTGCCAAGATATTCTCCTGCCTCTTGTACCATATATCCGACTTCTTTGCCAGACCAAATCTCTTCTGCCAAATCTACAGAATACAACTCACTGTCGTTTAATCCAAGTCTCTGCAGCATATCTAAAATTGCAATCGTCGTGCCTCCGGCGTACACACCTACCTCCAGAACTTTCTGAGGCTTATATTTTTCCAGCAGGCCGCACAAAAATCCATGGTCCGTTTCGCTCATTAAGGATTCGTTTTTGCCGATTTTCGAATAGATGTCTTCGGCATGGCTGTTTAATTTTATCTTATTAAAATAAGGCTTTTCGCTCTTCATGTATCCTCCCTGTATTTTCCTTCCATAGTTGATCTAATGACTTCCTGAAATCTCTGTCCAAACTTTTCCAGTGTAAAAAACTGCTCATATGTACTTCTGGCATTTTTTCTTATCCCGTCACATTTTACAGGATTATCTGTCACCCATTTCATTTTCTGATACAGGCTCTGTGCATTTCCTGCCTGACATACCAGGCCATTTACTTCATCCTCTATATAATCTGCAATTCCTGTTGTATCTGTCGTAATACAAATTTTTTCATGCATCATGCCTTCCATTACTGTCATTGACATGGTCTCTTCCATCGAAGAACAGACTACAACATCCATTTCTTCATATTTTTCCTGCATTTGCTTTTGCGTCAGCACTCCCATAAATGTTATATTGGAAATACCTTCTGCTTTTTTTAACACTTCTTCCTCATAAGAACTGTTTCCGCGATTTCCTATAATCCAAAATTCCACATTGCCTTCTATGTCTTCATTTAACATCAGTGCCGCATCCATAAAAATCAACTGCGCTTTCACCGGGATTACACTTCCCACGATTGCAAATACCGTTTTTTCGTGAATCGCTTTTCTTTTATGACAGCATTTATCAGGAATTCCAAATGGCAGTATTTCTTTTATTCTGTCTCTGTAATAATCGTTAAAATTTTTTTGGGCTACGGAACTTACTGCCACAATATTTATTTTTCTCATTGCAGCTGCATTGTCATACTCCGGATAGTTATCTCTTGTCACGGAATAATAATCCGTATATCCGTCACCCGGCTCATGAATCCACCAAATAACCGGCTTATATTGACTAACGGAACATGCGCACCGAATCATCTGAAACACATTAACTATAACCAGATCAAATTGTCCAATCCACGCTTTTTCCTCTTCCTGCAAAAAAGGAATCGACGGAATAATTACGATTCGTATATGATTCTTTACCGCCTCCTGTATAAACTCAGAATTCCCTTCAGAAGCCGCTACGGTAACATCATATCCCTGCATCATCAATGCTGCTGCCGCATAGACAGCCGCAAACGTCCCTCCATTGTACTCTAACTTTATAGAAATCAGCAGCAGCTTTGGTTTCTGATTATCCGGAATGAACTTTTCTCCGTATTCCAAAAAAACTCCATGTTTATCCGCGCAATAAAATTCATCCCATGAAACAATCCTGTCCGAAGATACTCCAAGGCCGGCCAGCTGTTCTTTTATATCTTTTACATAAGCCGTCATCAATACAATTTTATCATATGTTAAAGTCTGTACCGATAATGGAGACATAACCGGTACACCATCCAGACAGTTTCCCCATAACTGTTCATTATTATCCAGATAGGCAATCACATTTAATTTCTGAAAAAAAGAAGCATATTTTTCCCGAATATCCTTATACCTTTGTCCTATTCCAAAAAGAACCAGCTTTTCCCCGCACATCGTTTACTCCTAAAATGATTTTCATGCTGTTTCAGCAATAACACTTTCAAATCTCTTTCCCACTTTATGCCGTATGTCATTATAATTTATATAATCCACATCGTTTTTCATGCCCAGAGCCTTAAGCTGCCTGCTTATATCTCTGAAGTAAAGCTCCGTGGCAATTACGATTTTCATCCTGGTATTTTCTATTTCCCCGGGTGATTTTACCTCAAGTCCGCTGCAAACCGTTCCCCAGCTTTGGGAATTATTATCCCAAAAACACTCCACAGAAATGCCCCCCTGCTGTAATATCCGGCAGCATTCCCTGCCAAAATTACCGCATCCAAAAATAGAACATTTTCCTTCCGGAAATATTTTTTTCAATTCCTTTTTTATATCGTCATTCTTCCCGATCAGCTCTTCTTCGATTACTGTTCTTATAATCCTGTCCAATTTCGCTTTTTCATAATAATCCCCTATTTTACTTCGTATTTCTGCATACTCTTTCTCTGTTACTTTTTTTCTTTCTTTTAATTTATCCAATGCCAGAAGCGCTATTGTTCTGGCTTCTTTTCTCATTTTTGTTTCCTGTACGGAGGAAACGCCCCCTACGCAGAAATTCACTGCCGGAAAGTCATCGTAGCTAATCTCTACCCCATTGTCGTACGCCCTGAGCAGCCAGTCATAATCTGCGGATATTTTATATGCCAGATTGAATCCGCCATACATTTCAAATACGCTCCTTTTTGCAAAAATAGCATTATGGCACCGGCACATGGCGAACCGGATATTATGAATATCGCGGGCAAATGTATCGTCCCATTCCATAATTCCATCTTTATCAAACAGGTTTATGCCATAACACGATATAGCCGCCCCTCTTTTCATTATATCGCCTGCAACATATGAAACCGCCCCTTCGTTGTACCAGTCGTCACTATTGACAAACGTAATATAATCCCCTGTTGCCATTTGTATCCCTTTGTTCATTGCATCATAGATCCCGGCGTCCGGCTCGCTGACAAGACGCGAAATCCTGTCTTCATATTGATGTATAATATCCAATGTGCCATCTGTCGAACCGCCGTCCACGATAATGTATTCTATATCCGGATAATCCTGTGCGGCAACGCTGCGAATCGTTCTCTCAATCGTCTTTGCGCTGTTAAAACAAACAGTAATAATGCTTATCTTTAAATTGTTTGAACTCATACTATTCTCCTTAACACGACACATCTATCATATCGTCTAACGAAATTATGTCCGCTGTTATATACTGATTTTTTATCTTCTCATAAATATTGGTAAAATCATACGTAGGTGTTACGATAAAACTTATATTTTCGTCATAATCAATTTCTTCTAATCTGCATATTGATATTCCAAGATCGGAAGAGCGTCGTGTAGGGAAAGAGTGTAGCTAGTGGTGTAGAT
>CAOKHR010000120.1 GCA_948468325.1 uncultured Lachnospiraceae bacterium
TCCCGGTCCCGTAGATTCCGACAATCCATAATTGGTATCATACAAATGATTTGGAAAATATTCTTTCCAGTGCTTAATCAGAGATGGCGGCACCGGCTGCGCTCCGATATGCATCAGTCTCCACTGGTCCAAATCATAATCTTCCAGCTTCAAATCTCCCCTGTCAAGCGCAACCAGAATATCCTGTGCCCAAGGAACCAAAAGCCACACAATCGTACAATGCTCTTTTGACACGGCATCCAGAATGATTTCCGGCGTCGTCCCCTTTAACAGGACTGCCTTGCTTCCTGCGCAAAGGCTTCCCATCCAGTGGAATTTTGCACCTGTATGATACAGGGGAGGGATGCATAAAAATACGTCGTTCCTGTCTGTCAGATGATGTTTCTGTTCCATCTGCGCCGCCTGCAGCAGACTTTCATGGTTATGTAAAATTGCTTTCGGAAAACCTGTCGTTCCGGAAGAAAAATAAATTGCCGCATCGTCTTCATCTTCTAAACGAACCAGCGGAGCCTGACTGGAACAGTCTGCTACCAGTTCCGGATAACTCTCTGCAAACGTAGGACATCCGTCTCCCACGTAAATCAAAAGCCGCCCCTTGCTTAAATCTTCTTCAATTGATTCAATTCTTCCGATAAATTCCGGACCGAAAAACAGTATATGAACTTCCGCCAGATCCGCACAGTATTTTATCTCGTCTGCGGCAAAACGGAAGTTAAACGGTACTGCAATTGCTCCCGTTTTTAAAATTCCAAAATAAATCGGCAGCCATTCTAAGCAGTTAAACATCAGGATTGCTACGCGGTCTCCTTTCTGAATTCCACGGCTAAGCAGCATATTGGCTACACGATTGGCTTTTTCATCAAATATGCTCCATGTAATTTCCCTTCGGTAGGGAACGGCCGAGGTCTGCTGTACCAGATCGTATTCCTTCCAGGTTGTTTTTCTTGTATCCTTTACCAGAGGATTCAGTTCTACCAGAGCGACTTCGTCACTGTAGAGTTTGTGGTTTCTTTCCAGTAAATCTGTTACGGGCATAATGTATATTCTCCTTTTCTTTTTTGTTCTCTCGCGGTAAATTTGAAAGCGCCTGTTTCTATTCTCTAAATGATTTCACAATGAGACGTTTTGTACTTTAAAAGTTTAAACGCCTAAAGTAATGTGCCAAAAAGAACGTTTGACAGGCTCTGTTTTTTATTCTATCATATAATTTGTGTATTTGAAAGATTTCCTGAAAAGAAATATATGAAAACGGACACGGAGGTACTGTTATGATGATTGATTTTCATACCCATACTTTTCCTGATGCAATTTCCGAAAAAGTACTTGCCAAATTAAGCAGACTGTCTCATACAAAGTATTTTACAAACGGTTCTGTGAGCGGCCTTCTCGCCTCTATGAAAGCGGCTTCTGTGCATTATTCCGTCAATCTTCCCGTTATGACGAGCGCGGATCAGGTAGAAAAAGTAAATTCTGCTCTTATATCGGAAAGGGAAAATCTTTACCGGCAGGGAATTGTCACATTCGGAGGAATGCATCCGGATTATGAAAATTATAAAAATGAACTGATCCGGCTGCGGCAAAACAAAATTCCCGGAATTAAGATTCATCCGGCTTACCAGAATACGGACATTGACGATATAAAAATGATGCGTATTATTGATTTTGCTTCGGAGCAGGGCTTAATCATATTGACACATGCCGGAATTGACATCGGAATTTATGACCACAACTATACTTCTGTTGCGCAGATTTTGAAAATTATAGACAAAATCCATCCTCAAAAGTTTGTCCTGGCGCATATGGGAAACTGGGGATGCTGGGACGATGTGGAACGCGATCTTGCCGGTGCGCCGGTCTGGTTTGACACTGCTTTTGCGGTTGGAGCAATCACACCGGATGAAGCAAAAAGCGGTACGCCTTATCTTACCAATAATTTAAATGAGGAAGACTTTATCCGTATTATAAGAAAACACGGCGCTGATAAAATTTTATTTGCTACGGATTCTCCCTGGGAAAGCCAGAGTGACTACATAGAAAGAATTGAGAAAATGCCTCTTTCTGCAGAAGAAAAAGACATGATATTTGCTGAAAATGCAAAGAAACTGCTTGCTATCAGGTAATATATTTTATGGGACATAAGGCAGAACATTGTTTTATCTGCCTTATGTCCCATTTGATTTGACTGCTTACCGCCATAGTGCAAATGATATGTTACAATTTCAGGAAAATTTTACATCGGCGTACCAACTTCAATCAGATTCCCATCCGGATCATAAAACCGGATTACTTTCTGACCCCCCGAATGTTCCATCAGCCGGTTTACATATTGAATCGGTATATGATAATTTTCCAGCTTTTCTGCAAATGCTTCTATATCGGATTCTTCAAAATACAATTCAGAAGCATTATTTTTAGAAATAATTTCCTGCCCGAGAAAACCCTCCCAGATTGTCCTGTCCTGAAGAACAAGACCTTCTGTCAATATCACATTTTCATCCTGATTCAAAACAACATGTAAACCAAACAATTCCTGATAGAAAGCAATTGATTTTTCCATATCACTTACTGTAATCAGTACGTTTTTTAACTTCATTTTGTCTCCCTTCCTGCAAATAACCTGCTGCTTCCAGTTTTTGTATACGAAAACATATAAAAAGACAGCGAACTTTCTTACAATTCACTGCCTTTTATACATGCCATTACCTTAATACAAATGCCTCTTATCCACCACGCGGACAGCCTTGCCTTCGCTTCTTGTAATTGTTTTTGGCTCTACCACTTTGACATCTACTTTAATTCCAAGCATGGATTTTAATCCCGCTACAATCTTCTTTTCTCTTTCTGCGACTGTCATTGTCGGATTTTCTGCCATCTCAGGCGTCAGCTCAACCTGCACTTCAATCGTATCATTATTTCCGACACGGTCTACGACAATCTGATAATTTGCCTGATAACCCTGATTTAAAAGAACTGTTTCAATCTGGGACGGCCATACATTGACGCCTTTGACAATCATCATATCGTCGCTTCTTCCCTTGGGCTTCATCATACGCACATGTGTACGCCCGCAGGAGCACTTTTCTCTCGTCAGACGGCACAGATCACGCGTGCGGTAACGCAGCAGCGGAAAAGCCTTTTTCGTAATACAGGTAAATACCAGCTCTCCGACTTCTCCCTCCGGAAGCACTTCTCCCGTATTCGGATCAATAATTTCCGCGATGAAATGATCTTCCTGAATGTGCATTCCCGCCTGTTCCTCACATTCAAAAGATACTCCGGGGCCTGAAATTTCTGTCAACCCGTAAATATCATATGCTTTGATACCAAGAGATTCCTCAATATTGTGACGCATTTCTTCCGTCCACGGTTCTGCGCCGAAAATTCCGGCTTTCAATTTAATCTTATCCTTCAGCCCTCTTTCATTTACCGCTTCACCCAAATTTGCAGCATAGGAAGGCGTACAGCAGAGAATGGTGGAGCCAAGATCCGTCATAAACTGCAGCTGTCTTTCTGTATTTCCCGAAGACATGGGAAGTGTCAGACATCCCACTTTATGGGAACCGCCGTTTAATCCCGGGCCTCCGGTGAAAAGTCCGTATCCGTAGCAGACATGGCAGACATCTTCTTTGGTGCCGCCTGCGGCGACAATTGCCCTTGCACAGCATTCATCCCATAAATCAATATCTTCCTGGGTATAAAACGCAACTACACGGCGGCCTGTCGTTCCGCTGGTGGACTGAATACGTACGCAGTCTTCCAAAGGCACTGCCAAAAGTCCGTAAGGATACTGGTCACGAAGGTCGTCTTTTGTAATAAAAGGCAGTTTGTGAAGATCCTCAATTCCTTTGATGTCTTCCGGCTTTATGCCCGCTTCATCCATTTTTTCATGATAAAACTTTACATTGTCATAAACAAACTGTACCTGTTTTACCAGTCTCTCACTCTGAAGTGCCTGAAGCTCTTCCACCGGCATAGTCTCGATTTCTGGCTGATAATATTTTTTCATTTTTCTATCCTTCCTCTATCCTTTTTCTTAAGCATCCCCGCGTCCTAACAGAAATGCCTTCTGGTTCATTTCTACAAATTTTTCCGGCACACATTCTTCAATCGCTTTCTGCCATTTTTCAGGGGAAATGTCAAAATATCTGGACAAACGCCCCATCAATACCAGATTCACCGCTTTCTGGGAACCTGCTTCTTTGGCAAGTGTCAGACAATCCATGGCGTCTACCTGTATCGAAAGCGCCTGTATTTTTTCAATTAAATTTTCAGGATATGAAGCTGCTCCGGTAATTACAGGCATCGGATCAATCTCCTGCGTATTGACTACAATTCTCCCGTTCTCTTTTAAATATTCCACATAACGGGCAGCTTCTAATTTTTCAAAGGAAACAATAAAATCAGCTTCCCCTTTGTCAATAATCGGTGAATAAACTTTTTCTCCAAATCTTACATATGTCACAACGCTTCCGCCGCGCTGGCTCATTCCATGTACCTCAGATACTTTTACATCATAGCCTTCGGACAACAGCAGATGGCCGAGAAGCTTGCTTGCAAGAAGAGAACCCTGCCCTCCTACACCGACAATCATAATATTCTTTGTCATTTCCGCACCTCCTCTGACTGTAATGCATCAAATTTACACAACTGCTGGCAGACTTTACATCCGACGCACTGCGTACCGTCAATCACTGCTTTTTTATCTTTTATGCTAATCGCCGGACAGCCGAGACGCATGCAGGATTTGCAGCCTGTGCATTTGCTTTCTTCCACAAAAAGCGGAGGATTGTGTTTGACATATTTTAACAGGGCGCAGGGACGTCTGCTGATGATGACAGACGGCTCTTTGGCCGCAAGCTCTTCTTTAATCACTCTGTCGCATTCATCCAGATTATAGGGATCTACAACTGCCACTCTGGAAAATCCCATAGAGCGGCACAGACTTTCCAGATCAATTTTTCCGGCCGGATCTCCTTTGATATTGTAGCCTGTCGTCGGATTCTGCTGGTGTCCTGTCATTCCGGTAATGGAATTATCCAGAATGATAACCGTGGAATTGCTCTGGTTATAAGCGATATTGGCAAGACCCGTCATTCCGGAATGCATAAATGTGGAATCTCCGATTACTGCCACTGTCTTTCCTTCGCTCGCTTCGCCCAGAGCCTTATTAAACCCGTGAATGGAACTAACGGAAGCTCCCATGCACAGCGTCATTTCCATTGCATTTAACGGTGCTGCCGCACCTAAGGTATAACATCCGATGTCTCCCAAAACAGTACATTTATTCCTGGACAATATGTAAAACAGGCCTCTGTGCGGACATCCGGCACACATGACAGGAGGCCTTCCCGGAAGTGCTTCTTTAAGGCTTTTATGTTCCGGCACCGAAACACCCAGTTTTTCCGCGACTAAATTCTGAGAATATTCTCCCTCCATCGGCAGAACGTCTTTTCCTGTTACGGTAAGGCCGAGGGCTTTGCAGTGATTTTCTATAATCGGATCTAATTCTTCTACAATTGCCAGCTTCTCTACTTTGGAAGCAAAATCAAGAATCAGTTTTTCCGGAAGCGGATGAATCATGCCGAGCTTTAAAATACTGGCATTTTCTCCAAAAACTTCCTTTACATATTGATAACTTGTCGAAGAAGTGATAATACCAAGCTTTGTATCTCCCATCTCTGCACGGTTAAATTCACAATTCTCCGCATATTCCGTCAGTTTTCTGGTTCGCTCTTCCACAACCGGATGACGGCGGATTGCATTGCCCGGCATCATAACGTATTTTGCAATATTTTTTTCATAGGGAATCGTATCCGGCGCTTTGCGCTCTCCCGCTTCCACGATGCTCTGGGAATGCGCCACTCTCGTACACATCTTGATAATCACCGGTGTATCAAATTCCTCGGAAAGCTCAAATGCTTTTTTGGCAAACGCATATGCCTCTCCGGAATCCGACGGCTCTAACATCGGAATCTTTGACGCAATTGCATGATGCCTGGAATCCTGTTCATTCTGTGAAGAATGCATTCCCGCATCATCTGCCACACAGATTACCATCCCTGCATTGACTCCCGTATAAGAACAGGTAAACAGAGGGTCTGCAGCCACATTTAATCCTACATGCTTCATACCGCAGAAGCTCCTTTTCCCTGCCAGAGATGCTCCAAATGCCACCTCCATGGCAACTTTTTCATTCGGAGCCCATTCGCAGTATATTTCATCATACTTAGCGGCCTCTTCCGTGACTTCTGTACTCGGCGTTCCCGGATAGCTGGACACCACCGAACATCCCGCCTCATAAAGTCCTCTTGCCAGGGCCTTATTACCTAACATCAATTGTCTCATAATGACATCCTTTCCTTTGTTATTGCGCATGCTTTCTGCGCATCAAGATACCTTAAGGTATTTCCTTATTCTTTTGCACAATATAAACATGATACCATTATTTTAAGATTTAGTAAATAATTTATTTTTTTGAGTTTGCTTTTGGCATTGCTATTCTGAAAACAGAATGCTGTAATTGCCTGAAAAGGGAATATGTGCTATACTCCATTCATGAAAAAGCATAGAACCAAAGGCGGCTTTACCCCGAAGGGCAATGCAATGTATGTTACATATCAGATTTGGCTGATACCAGATGAGAATAAATATTTTGTGGAAAAGAAATGTATCTTGCAATTAAAATTTGCATATGCTATAATGCCGTTAGGCAAAAAGTAATGATGAGTCCATTTGGACGAAAGAACGAATCCCCCGACCGTAATGGCGTACAGTCAGGGGATTCTTCTTTTCTTTTTATAGTGGCAAAGCACCCACCAGGTTATTTGCTGTCCTTATCATGCCTGTCTAGCCATTTGCTGATGAGGTGGCAAACCACACCTGCTGCGACAGTCACTAGAAAAGTAATGATGATTTCCATTTGAACACCTCCTCCCGTTGCCGGGTGTAGGTTGGACAACATAAGAATTATAACGTATCAATAGAGAACTTTCTATCCGTTTATCAAAAAGAAATGTATCTTGCAATTAAAATTTGCATATGCTATAATGCCATAAGGCAAAAAGATATGACAGTTCCATGTGAACAAAAAACGAATCCCCAGATCGTATGGCAGTACTCTCTGGGGATTCTTCTTTTCTTTTATAGTGGCAAAGCACCCACCAGGCTATTCGTTGTCCTTTCGGTCACTGTCAAGCCATTTGATGATGTAGTGGCAGGCTACACCA
>CAOKHR010000121.1 GCA_948468325.1 uncultured Lachnospiraceae bacterium
GAAGGGCCGAAAAGCGGCCGCGCCGTTCCTGCAATTCCGGAAGGAACGAAACTTTTAAATGTTTCTGTGGCAAACGGCGTATGTTACGTCAGCTTTGATGAAAATTTTTTGAAACAAAATTACAATATTGATGAGCCGGTTGTTATTTATTCTATTGTAAATTCACTTTCCGAACTTGCATCAATCAATAAGGTGCAGATTTCTGTCAAAGGAGATACAAGCGGCGTTTATCGCGACAGCTTTCCGTTTAATAAGCTGTACGAAAGAAATCTGGATTACATATCCGAATAAAAGGGGGGCAAAAGTCATAGATTGAACAGGCGAAAGCTTTGTTCCCTGTCAGTGGCATTTTTACTTGGAACAGCCGCAGCAGAGTATCATCGGATTCTGCTGTGGTGCGTTCTCATTTTCTATGGTCTGGTCTGGACATATTCTGTTAAAACGGCATACAAAAAAGCTGCGGCGGTTCTGTTCGGTGCTGTAGTTTTTGCAGCAGCGGCTTTTGGCGGAGTTTACAACAGCTATTATCAGAAAGCTTTCCGAAATACTTATGAATCGGTATTGGAGGATGGGGAAAAATGTCTGATACAGGGAGAAATATATCAAAAAGAAATAAATGATAAAACAAATCTGTATTATCTTAAAAACTGCAGTATGCAGTATCATCAGAAAAATTATTTCTGTAATCAAATCTTAGCATCTCTGAATGAAGGAGAATATGCAATCGGCGAAATCCTTTGTATACAGGGAAATATCCATACGTTTGCACTGCCGACAAATGAGGGCGGCTATCATGAAAGAGAATATTACCAAAGTCTGGGCATCGGCTTTAAAGTGGCCGGAAAACGTATCGTTGGCGTATCTGGAAAAAAGAGCGTTTTTCAGGAAGGGCTGTACCAAATCAGAGAGAACATGAAAGAAAGCTACCGGAAATCTATGAGTGAAAGCGATGCAGGCGTTCTTATGGCAATGGTACTTGGCGATAAGAGTTTTATGAATCCGGAACGCAAAAAGCTGTATCAGAATGCCGGAATCAGTCATTTTTACAGTATTTCCGGTTTGCATATTTCTATGATTGGGATGGCGCTTTACCACTTTATCCGTAAACGAGGGGCAGGCTGTTTCATCTCCGGAGGAATCGTATCTGCAGTTATATACTGGTATGGCATGATGACCGGTTTTGGAATATCCGTAAGGCGCGCGGCCGGTATGTTCTTATTGCTGCTTTATGCAAAAAGCAGAGGCAGAAGTTATGACAGAATAACGGCGCTTACTTTAACGGCTGCAGTTCTTGCTCTGGAAAATCCCATGCTTTTACACAATAGCGGTTATCTGCTCTCTTTTGGAGCGGTTTTGGGTGTGCTTTTGGCGGAATGGATCATAGAACATCAGGAGATAAAAAGTAATGGGAAAGAAGCGTTTCTCGTCAGTTTTTGTGTTCAGCTGACGACAATTCCGGTGATGTGTTGTTTTTTCTATGAAATTTCCGTTTATGCAGTATTTATTAATCTGCTGGTTGTGCCGTGTGTGGGGATTTTGCTGGGCGCCGGAATGATAGGAGGTGCGGCGGGATGTTTTTTGCCTTTTGTGGGAAAAATTCTGCTGTTTCCCTGTTCTCTGATTCTGCTCATGTTTGACATAATGTGCAGGAGTTTTTTAAAACTGCCCTGTGCATTGCTGATTACCGGAAAAATGTCTTTTTATGGTATTTTCTGCTGGTATGTGCTTATCAGTTTCGTTCTTCTGGCAGGCAGACAGAAAGAAAAACTGCCGTTTCTGCCGCTTTGTCTGCCTTTTGTCTGTCTTGTCTTTATGGCAGAGACGCCGGCTCTTGAACTGGACATTCTGGACATAGGACAGGGAGACGCCATTTATCTTTCTGCCGGAGACGGCACGTCGGTTTTTATTGACGGAGGCAGCAGCAGTATGAAAAAAGCGGGAACATACACAATTCTGCCGTTTTTAAAAAGCAGGGGAGTGCGAAAGATTGACTATTGGTTTGTCAGTCACTGTGACGCAGATCATATCAACGGGCTTTGTGAAGTGCTGGAAGCGGATTATAAGGTACAAAATCTGGTAGTTTCCAGATATATGCCAAAAGACGAAGCATGGGAGTCTTTAAAGAATACGGCAAAGGCAAAGAAAGTACCAATCCTTGTAATGGATAAGGGGGATGCTGTGAAAAGCGGTCGTGGAGGATGGAGCATAAAATGCCTTTCTACAGGAAAGGGGTGCGATGCGGCAGACAGAAATGCCAATTCATTGGCGCTTTTGTTTGAAAGCAGTAAGCTGTGCGGATTTTTTGCCGGTGATATTGGGGAGGAACAGGAAAAAGAACTCCTCAGAGCATGGAATCTGCCTAAAGTAGATGTGTATAAGGCATCTCATCACGGTTCCGATTATTCTAACTGCAGCGAGCTGTTAAAGATTATCAGCCCGAAAATAACAGTAATTTCATGCAGTATGAAAAACAGCTACGGGCATCCGGGCAGAGAGGCAGTCAGCCGGATTTGTGAAACGGGAAGCAGAATATATGAGACCAGGTATCTGGGCCAGATAAAAATCACGGGAGAACCTCTTGAAGCAGAAGGGCTTCTTATGCTAAAATAAGTGCATGAAAACAATTGATGAAGATATTAAAAACGGAAAGTTCAGACAATGTTATCTGCTCTACGGCGCAGAAGCGTATTTAAAGAAACAATATCGGGATAAGCTGGTTTCTGCAATGACAGACAGAGAAGACAGAATGAATTTTTCTTCTTATGAGGGAAAAGATATTCCGTCTGGAAAACTGATTGATTTGGCAGAGACACTGCCGTTTTTTGCCAGCCGGCGGGTGATTTTGGTGGAAGAAAGCGGTTTTTTTAAAAATTCCTGTGAAGAACTGGCAGATTATCTGCAGAATATAAATGAAAGCACTTACTTTGTATTTGTAGAAACAGAAGTGGACAGGCGTTCCAAAACATATAAGGCTTTAAAGAAGAATGGCGCCGTGATTGAATTTGCAGGTCAAAGCGAGGAACTGCTTACAAAATGGATACTGGGAAGAATCGGGAAGGAGCAGAAAAAGATTACAAGGCCTGTTCTGCAGCTTTTTTTAGGCAGAACAGGACCTGATATGAGTACGATAGACAGAGAGCTGGAAAAGCTGCTGTGCTATACTTGGAAAAAAGATGTGATTGAAGCAGAAGATGTAGAAGCTGTAGTGACAGAGCGGATTGAGAATAAAATTTTCGAGATGGTGGATGCAATTGCAGGACATAATCAAAAAAAAGCTTTGGAGCTGTATTATGATCTTCTGGCATTAAAAGAGGCGCCGATGAGGATTTTATTTCTGATTATCAGGCAGTTTCGGATTCTGGCAGAAGTAAAGGAACTGAAAGAAAAAGGGTATGGACGTGCGGATATGGCAAAGAAAATCGGCATACCGGAATTTGCAGTAAAAAAGAATCAGGCACAGGCCGGAAATTTTACGAAGAACCAGCTTCTGCATGCGCTGGCAGACGGTGCAGAGCTGGAAGAGGCCGTAAAAACGAGCCGTATGGATGCGCAGATTGCAGTTGAAATTTTTATCGTACAATATAGCAGAATATAGCAGGCGGAAATGAGTTTTCAAATACGTTTCAAGGCATAAAAACGGCGCTAACCATTTGGTTAGCGCCGTCAGTTTGTTAACAGTATAAGTATACCTTATGCGATATGCTCCTTAGGAGCAGTCTTATAAAGGTCTCATTAAGCAAGCCCGTTTACGAGTTTGGTTAAGTGGGAAACTTTTCTGGCAGCGTTGTTCTTGTGGTAAACGCCTTTTTTTGCTGCTTTGGAAATCGTTGAAATTGCAGCAGTTAATGCAGCTTGTGCTTCCTCTTTGTTCTTTGCGGCAACAGCAGCTTCTACTTTTTTGACTGAAGTTTTAACTGCAGATTTGATTGATTTATTTCTGGCAGTTTTTGTTGCTGTTACAAGAATTCTTTTCTTAGCAGATTTAATGTTAGCCAATCCGGACACCTCCAATATGTGAAAAATCTAATCGTTGATCTGAATTGTGCATCGAATCCGGACACGGACGTTTCCGATGTACACATACAAATATCATTTTATGGCAAGTTTATTTATATGTCAATACATATTTTCTTTGTTTTCGCAAAAAATAAGGTAAATTGCAACGATTAAAATTACGAAGGTGGTAAATGATGTATCAGGTTCGAACGGATCTGGCTTTGGAAGCAAGAGAAAAATTTGAAAATGATAATGTGGAAGTAAAAGGAGTTAAAGTAAAGGAAGAAAAACCAGGCAAAAATATGACCGTGACCAAAGTGATGATTGAGACAGAAAACGGAGCAAAAATCATGGGAAAGCCAAGAGGAAATTATATTACGCTGGAAGCTCCCGATATGGAGGATTTTGATGAGGATTACCACAGGGAAATTTCAAGGCAGCTTGCAGAAATTTTAAAAGAGCTAATGCCAATCGAAAAAAAAGAGCTGTCCGTTCTTATTGTAGGACTTGGAAACCGCGAAGTAACGCCGGATGCATTGGGACCGAGGGTTGCGGATAATATGATGATTACCAGACATATTATCCGCAAATTCGGCAAATATGCATTTGGATTAAAGCGAAATCATCAGATTAGCAGCATTGTACCCGGAGTTATGGCACAGACGGGTATGGAAACGCTTGAAATTATAAAAGGAGTACTAAAAGAAACACGGCCGGATTATCTGATTGCCATAGATGCACTGGCAGCACGGAGTACAAAGAGGCTGAACCGTACGATACAAATTACTGATACCGGTATTTCACCCGGCTCCGGTGTAGGAAATCACAGGCATGCGCTAAATGAGGAGAGTGTGGGAATTCCGGTGATTGCGATTGGGATTCCCACTGTAGTGGACGCAGTTACAATTGTAAGTGACACGATGAATAATCTCGTTTCTGCCATGGAGACGACAAGGAGGCTGGAGGATATTGGAAAATCCATAAGCTGTCTGGAAGAAGCGGAGAAGTATGAATTGATTCGTGAACTATTGTCTCCGAATCTGAATGCGATGTTTGTTACGCCGAAGGATATTGACGAATCTGTGAAAAGGTTGAGTTATACGATTTCGGAGGGGATTAATATGGCGTTTTTTCCGATGTAAATTTTATGTGTGGTTTTAAACGTCCGTTGCGCGGCATATATAACTTGCTGCAGGGCACGCTTGCGCTAATTGCTGCTCGCAGCGGTACTAAGATACCAAAGAATTTTCTTGTATATGCCGATGGCATAAAGGTATCTCCGGTTTGTTAAGATGTTTCTTTAAGGAATCGTAGTGAATATTGAAGTGTTAGAAAATCGATAGACTTTGCTGTTCGGTTATGGTATACTAATCATAGCTAAATATCGGTTTTCACAATCGGGAGGTGAATTATATGCCAAATACAAATTTAGAAATAATACAAAAAGCTATGGAAGACTTTATAAAAATTCAACGACATATGTTAATAGCACGAAAAGAAAATGCAACAGAAACGTATGAGAGTTTAAAAAAGGAATATTTGTATCTAAAAAGCTTTTTAAATATTGCTGGTGTAAATTTGACTGATATTGATGAAATCAAAGAATAAAAAAGATAAAGTAAATAACAGTAAGTCATAAAGGGTACAAAGTCTATTAACAAACTATTTTTAACGGAAACACAGATCAAATCCATTCTCAAAAGTAAAATATAGATACAAAAATCAGCAGAACTACTATAGATAAAATACGGTAGTTCTGCTGATTTACTATAAATTAACGTCATTTTTTAATGTGTGATACCAAAGTCAGGTAATCATTTTAACATTTCAATATTCACTTTTCAAGTAATTTTACACAAAAGTTTGTGTCAAGTAATCGTTGGCACTTTTTCATTTTTTGTGTATGCCAAATAAATCCTGTCGACTGTTCTTTTGATGTTCAGCTGAATGCTCTCTTAAATACTTTTCTTGATACTGTCTGCATTGCCCCAGGCAGCGGCATATGTTCGTTTGTGATATTTGTACCCAAAGGGCATCCTAATATGACACACTCCTGCGGAGCAGTCTCATAATGTATACCCTAAAGGGCATCCCAATATGACACACTCCTGCGGAGTGGTCTCAAAATGTATGCTTTTGAGACAGATCCGAAGAAGTTTGTTATTATGGAATAACCTTTGGGATATAATTTTTAAAGTTGCTCTGCGAGGGTGTATTATAATGGGATGCCATTTGGTGTATATTTGAGGCGTCTCTGGGGCGTGTTATAATGAGCTGCTTTTTTGAGTATATTTGAGACGGCATTGTAGGGGCGCGTCATAATGGGATGTTTCTTGAAGTGTGTTTTTAGTGATTGAAGTGTGGAAAGTGGGAGTGGGAGACGGATATTTTTTTGGAAAACGGAATGAATACTTTTCTGACTGCTTCGTATATATATAGATGGCAGGAGTGTGTAAGGGTGAAAAGAAGATTCAGGAAAAAGAAAATAAAAATAAGAACGAAAAAGAAGAAGACGGCAGTTTTGGCAGCTGGTATGCTGGCAGTCTGCTGTTGTGCGTTATTTGGAGATTTTGTTCAGGAAGATTCACTTTTGGATATTGTGATTAGGCAGGCGAAGAGTGAGATTTATCTGATTATGCTGAAATCTTCTGCACCGTCTCTTTTTTATGAAGAACAGAAAAAGGATGGGATGGAGTATATATTAGATGCTGTATTCTGGTCGGTTCCGGTTTATGGTTATGTGACGGATGAAGCGGAATATGCTACGCAGTCAGAAAGTGAGATTTCTTATGAAAGTATTATTGCAAGAGAGGCTGCGGATGAAAATTATATAGATGAAACTACGGGAGAGCTGGTTCGTACAAAAGAACCGGCAGAGGACATGGACGGATTAGACGTTGCGGATGAAAAACAGAATTTATCTGATGAAAGTGAAACTGCGGATGGGGTATTTGTACCAAATCAGGTCCCGGCAGTCAATTATTCGAAGGAGAAGCTGAATGATTTTGACTATCTGATTCAGAATTTTTATGTAGTTGACAGGACGACGACGATTAACAGCAGTCAGCTGAATGCCGCAGATTTGCTAAGCCGCAGTATGAAACTGACGCATGGTCCGGATAAGCCCCAGATTTTAATTTATCACACGCATTCTCAGGAGCGGTTTGCAGATTCTGTTCCAAATGATGCGGCTACTTCGATTGTTGGAGTCGGAG
>CAOKHR010000122.1 GCA_948468325.1 uncultured Lachnospiraceae bacterium
TACCGTATCCAATATTGAACAGTATTATTTTGACGTAAAGCGAAAAGATAAAGTGGAAGTTCTTACAAGGCTTCTGGATTATTACAATCCGAAAGGCTCTATCGTATTTTGCAATACCAAAAGAATGGTAGACGAGCTGGCGCATGAACTGACGCTTCGGGGCTATTTTGCGGAAGGACTGCACGGCGATATGAAACAGGCACAAAGAGACCGGGTAATGGCAAATTTCCGCAAGGGAAAGACAGATATTTTAATTGCAACGGATGTTGCCGCAAGAGGGCTTGATATTGACTATGTAGAAGCAGTATTTAATTATGATATTCCGCAGGATGATGAATATTACGTACACAGGATCGGCCGTACCGGACGTGCAGGAAGGACAGGAAAGGCATTCAGTTTTGTCAAAGGCAAAGAAGTATATAAGCTGAAAGATATTATGCGTTACTGTAAGACAAAAATATATGCACAGCCGATTCCGTCATCGGAAGACGTAGCGCAGATGAGAGCCGAAAAAGTAATGGACAAGATTACTTCTATTATAGAAGAAGAAAATCTGCGTGACATGATTAATTTCATTGAAAAACAGATTAACGAGTCAGATTATACGGCAATGGATATTGCCGCGGCATTTTTAAAGCAGGCGCTTGGCGGGGCAGAATCTGTGCCGGAAAGCTATAATGCAAATGACAGGTATGATTTTGGCGATACCGGTGCGGAAGACGGTATGGTACGTCTGTTTATCAATATCGGCAAAAAGCAGAAAGTAAAGCCGGGTGATATTTTAGGCGCCGTTGCAGGCGAGTCCGGCAAGAAAGGCGATCTGGTGGGTGCCATTGATATGTATGATAAATTTACTTTTGTAGAAGTGCCGAAAGAGTATGGGAAAAAAGTGCTGGCCGCGATGAAGAATGCACAGATTAAGGGCAATAGCATTAATATTGAACCGGCGAACAGCAGGTAACGTTTCGTAAAGGAGAAAGAAATGTCAATTGAAAGAGTAAAAGCATATTTTGAAAAATTTGAAATGGCAGACCGGATACAGGAGTTTGAAGTGTCCAGCGCGACAGTAGAACTGGCTGCTGCAGCATTGGGCTGTGAGCCGGAGAGGATAGCAAAGACGCTTTCCTTTCTGCTGGACGGACAGGCAATCTTAATTGTCGCTGCAGGAGATGCCAGGATTGACAATTCGAAGTACAAAGCAAAGTTCGGGAAAAAAGCAAAGATGATTTTTTTTGACGATGTAGAAAATTTTATCGGACATGCTGTAGGAGGCGTGTGCCCTTTTGCAGTCAACGAAGGCGTGACAGTCTATCTGGATGAGTCATTAAAGCGTTTTGAGACGGTTTTTCCCGCCTGCGGCAGTTCCAACAGCGCAATTGAACTTTCACTGCCGGAACTGGAAAAATATTCAGGTTACGCAGAGTGGGTAGATGTCTGTAAAGAAATCTGACAATATTTAGAAAGTATCACAGAGAGGTAAAAAGAGATGTGCGCCAGTGCAAAATCAGCTGGCGGCATCTCATTTTTTATGCCCAGGGGCGTCTCAATATGACAAACTTTTTTGAAATTGCTTTAAAAGGAAAAATAAATATCTTTGGCTTGACATAAGCGGTTTACAAGGCGTAAACTACAATCAGGGTTTACACCTTGTAAACCACACGCAAAAACAGATTGGAGGATACCGGAATATGGCAGAATACAGATTAGGAGACGCAGAAATGCAGTTTGCTGATTTGATATGGAAAAATGAACCTATATCATCGGGAGAATTAGTAAAACTGTGCGAAAAACAGCTATGCTGGAAAAAGTCGACGACGCACACAGTACTGCGGAGAATCTGCGAAAAAGGACTTTTTCAAAACAAAAACGGGCAGGTAAAGTCGCTTGTCAGTAAAGATGAATTTCTTGCCGGGCAGAGCGAATCATTTATAGAAAAGACGTTCGGAGGTTCTCTCCCGAGATTTCTGGCAGCATTTACTTCGCGCAAAAAAATTTCGGAAAACGAAATGCAGGAAATTCTTAAAATCATCGGAGAAAATCAGGAAATACCATAACGGGAGGTAGAAATATGGAGAGTATGCTTTATCGTGTTTTTTCACAAATTTTAAATATGAGCATTACATCAGGAATTGTCATATGTGTTGTTTTGGGATTCCGCATTTTATTGAAAAAAGCGCCCAAAATTTTCAGTTATCTGTTGTGGAGTGTCGTATTGTTCCGTATGCTGTGTCCGCTGGCGGTTACATCACCTTTTTCCGCATTAAAACCGTTGGATGCATCGGTAGACGAAGCCGGAAGAATGGAATTCATTCGTCCCCAATTGCCTGAAAACGAGACTGTGCCAAATGCGGTTTTTAAGCAGCCGGATAAAGGCGGCGAAACAGTACCCGTACAAGAGGAATCTGCAATACGGGCAGTACCGGCACAAAAAACTGACGGCAGAAAACCGGCAGTCAGATTCGTAAGCATTGTCTGGTTTCTGGGCGTCCTTGCAATGACGGTATATGCAGTCGCAAGTTATATAATTTTCAGAAGAAAACTAAAAGGGGCCTTTCGAAAAAAAGACAATATATATATTTCGGATGCTATAGATACCCCGTTTGCGCTGGGAGTCGTATCACCGGGAATCTATCTTCCAGCTTTTCTGACAGAAAAAGAGGCATCCTATGTTATTATGCATGAACAGACGCATATTCGCCGGGGAGATACGGTCTTTAAAATATTTGCTTTTGCGGCGTTGACGCTGCACTGGCTGAATCCTTTGGCATGGGCTGCTTTTTATGCGGCAGAAAAGGATATGGAGATGTCTTGTGATGAAGCAGTAATGAAAAAAATGAAAGACGATATACGTGCAGATTATTCTAAAACACGGTTAAGCCTTGCTGCGGGAAAAAGAATTGCGGCAGGCGTACCGCTTGCATTCGGCGAAGGGGATACAAAAAGCAGGGTAAAAAATATCATGCGGTATAAAAAGCCGGCGGCAGCAGTAGTTTTTGCAGCGGCGTTTGCAGTTTTGGGATGCGTGATTATTTTGCTGACAGTTATGGAGAAGACGGAGTAAGGATTCTTTATTCTGCAAAAGCAGATATTACGCACGACGGAATAGCAGACAGGATAGATCTTGTTCTTGGGACAAAGGATATGGATACACCGGCAGAAGATTTGCTGGAGGGAATTACATGCGGCTATTTAAAGATTTATAAGGGATTGGGAAAAGATGTATATGAGCAGGAGGCGTGTTTTATCAGCGAACGGTTTTCCCATTCCCATGCTGCAAACGGACAGATTAGTCTTGTAAAAAAAGACGGACAGGATTATCTTTTACTTAGCAATATGTACAGCATGGGAGGAAACAGTGAATACAGTTATGCAGTATTTTATATCGACACAGATTTAAAAACAGCAGTCTGCACAGAGGAAGATATGATTGAATTTGTATCTGATCCCGAGGAAACAGGCGGCAGAACAGAACCAAAACCGGAAGATGTTCTTCCGGATTTCCGGCAGAATTTAAGCAAATGGCTGGAGGATGGAGTTTTGTTTGTATCATGTGATTTGGATGATTCGCCAAATATCTGCATTACAAAAGAGGGCGCAGAGTATCAGGCGATCGATTATTACAACAGAGTATGGGAACGTTAAAGGAGGAACTATGATTCAGGATATTGCACCGCATCGTTATGATGTGGCTTATCGGATGCCGGAGGCAGGAGAAAATGACAGGATGCTGATTTACAATAAAGGAGGGCTTTTGTGCCGTGTGGAAGAAGATTCGGTCAGCTATCCGTCTGTCGGTGCAATTGCAGAAGTTTATCCGGATATATACAAAGAAGCCGCATTTTTTTTTCGTATAGATGACAGGAATTATTTTGGCCTGTTAAACGCAGAATTTGGCCCAATGGAAAATTATTTCTTTCTGCCAAAAGAAAAACTGCGGAGTGTAAGGCCAATTTGGAAAGCATTTGCCGGAATTACAGGATTTCAGTTACATAACTGGTATGCAGCTAATCGTTATTGCAGTTCCTGCCGGACCAAAATGCAGCATCACGGCAGGGAGAGGGCGCTGGTGTGTCCGGATTGCGGAAAGATTATTTATCCGCAGATTTGCCCAGGCGTCATTGTGGGCGTGATAAACAAAGACCGCATTTTAATGACAAAATATGCAGTAAGCCACAGCAAATTTAAAAAATATGCCCTTGTGGCAGGCTATACGGAAGTCGGTGAAAGTCTGGAAGATACGGTGCGCAGAGAGGTGATGGAGGAAGTCGGGCTGAAAGTAAAAAATATCCGTTATTATAAAAGTCAGCCGTGGTCATTTACGGATACGCTTTTGACAGGGTTTTTCTGCGATGTGGACGGAAGTCCGGAGATTAAGATGGATGAAGAAGAATTGTCCGCGGCAGAATGGTTTGGTAGAGACGAGATTCCGCCGGAAAGGTCGGAAGCGGAGGTCAGTCTGACAGGAGAGATGATAGACGCCTTTTTGAAAAATCAAATATAAAATATGTGAAAAAAGGTGGCAGATAATCTGTTTTGGGGGTATACTAGATAGAAGCGGTACATAGCAAAGAATACATCGGTATATGGAAAGGACAGAGTATAGAAAATGTCAGAAGAAAGTGCAATGCAGAAAAGGAAGAAAGAGGAGTCGACAATAAAAGAAGTGCTTAGCTGGGTTATAACAATTGCGCTGGCGGTTGTGGCAGCGTTATTCATCAAAAATTACGTGATTATCAATGCAAATATTCCTTCCGGCTCTATGGAAAATACGATTATGACGGGAGACCGGCTGTTCGGGAACCGTCTGGCGTATAACGGAAAAGATCCGTCGCGCGGAGACATTGTTATATTTAAGTATCCGGATAACGAAGAGGAGAATTACGTAAAGCGTGTAATCGGGCTCCCGGGCGAAACGGTAGAAATCAGAGACGCTCAGATTTTTATCAACGGTTCAGAGGAACCTTTAAAGGAAGACTATTTAAAAGAAGAGTGGACAGTGGCTGCGGGACCATATTATTTTGAAGTGCCGGAGGACTGCTATCTGGTTTTGGGAGACAACAGAAATAATTCCTGGGATGCAAGATACTGGGAGAATACTTATGTTGCAAAAGAAAAGATTCTTGGAAAGGCGGTATTCCGTTACTATCCAATCGGAGAGGCAGGTTCTTTGTATTAGATGGATATTTTGGCAAAATTTTTTTTAAAAGAAGATGATTCACTGGCGAAGAAGCGCCAGATATACGGAATGCTTTGCGGAACGGCAGGAATTTTTTTAAATATCATGCTGTTTTTGGGAAAGCTTCTGGCCGGAAGCATCAGTAATTCCATTGCCGTTACGGCAGATGCTTTTAACAACCTTTCAGATGCCGGATCTTCTGCGGTTACACTTGTGGGATTTAAGCTGGCGGGCACGAAACCGGATACCAGGCATCCGTTTGGCCATGGGAGAATTGAATATATAACGGGGCTGATTGTATCCGCGGCAATTTTGATTATGGCGTTTGAACTGGTAAGCAGTTCTGTAGATAAGATTATTCATCCGGTGGAGACGGAGTTTCGCTTTGTCTCTGTCTTAATTTTAATCAGTTCTATTTTGGTAAAGTTGTATATGGCCTGTTATAACAGGCGTATCGGAAGCCGGATTGATTCAGCGGCAATGCGGGCGGCGGCAACAGACAGTTTAAGCGATGCGCTTGCAACAACAGTTGTACTGGCGTCTTCTCTGGCAGGACATTATCTGGGGCTTCACATCGACGGATATTGCGGCGTATTAGTGGGAGCATTTATTTTTTATGCGGGAATTTCTGCCGCAAAAGATACTTTAAATCCGCTTCTGGGGCAGCCTCCGGACAAAGAATTTGTAAACAGGATTTACGAAACCGTGACTGCCTATGAGGAAATTCTGGGGATACATGATCTTGTCGTGCACGATTATGGGCCGGGGCGGCAGATGATTTCTCTTCATGCAGAAGTTGCTGCGGATTCGGATATATTGGAAATTCACGATACAATAGACAGAATTGAGGAAGAATTAAAGCAGAAGCTTTATTGTGAAGCCGTGATACATATGGACCCGATTGCAGCAGATGAACAGACGGTGAAAATGCGCAAAAAAATGAAAGAAATGGTGCGGCAGATGGGAGAGGGATTTTCGATGCATGATTTTCGCATGGTGCCGGGAAATACGCATACCAATCTGATTTTTGATGTAGTAGTTCCTTTTACCTGTAAGAAGAGCGACGAGGAAGTCATCCGGGAACTGCAGCAGAGAGCCGCAGAAGAACTGGATGGAACCTGCTGGCTGAAAATACAGATTGACCGTGCATATTGCGAATTTGAGGTGGAGTAATGGCAAAGACTTTGTTATTTATCCAGGGGATTTATGACACAATTGATTTGTTTATTGCGGCTTTTTCGGATGCTTTCCGGCGGCTGGGCTGTGTCTGCCATGTGATAGATGTCCGGGAGAAAGAAAATGCAATGCGGATGCTTAAAAATATAATAGAAGAAGAAAAAGTTGACGGTGTCGTTACCTTTAATAATATTGGTTACAATCTTTCTTTTGCAGAAGGAAGAAATGTCTGGGAAGATGCGGGGATTCCATATTTTAATATATTGATGGATCATCCGTTTCACTATGCCGCACCCTTAAAAAATGCTCCGGATACATCCGTTGTTTTTTGCACAGACCGTAATCATGTGAAGTTTCTGCGGCGGTTTTATCCGCATCTTAAGCGGATTGATTTTATGCCTCATGCCGGAATGGAAACGGATGCCTGCCATCCGGATATAGAGGAGCGTCCCATAGATGTGTTATATGCCGGAGGACTGTCGAAATACGTAGCCGAAGGGCTGGTGCCGGATCTGGGAGAAATCAGAGAGTTTGATGCATTTGCGCTGACAAAAGAAGTCCTTTTTGATTTGATGCAGCATCCCGAGAAGACAACGGAGGATGCAATAGAAGAGTATTTTATATATCTGGGGAAAGATTATACAGATCAGGAATTAAATTTATGGATTACGGAACTACGTTTTATTGATTCTTACGCAACATCGTTTTACAGAGAGCAGGCGGTTCGTTTTTTGGTGGAAAACGGAATAAAAACAACAGTTTTCGGCGGCGGATGGGATAAATGTGAATGGGCAGATAATCCGGATTTGATTTACGGAGGAAAAGTTTTTGCGCCTC
>CAOKHR010000123.1 GCA_948468325.1 uncultured Lachnospiraceae bacterium
CCGAGCCTTCCAAACTGATTTATGAAGAGGGAGACAGCCTTTCGCTGGATGGAGCAGTCCTGAAAATCCTCTATAAAGACGGAGACAGCACTTCCATTCCGCTATCTTATGATATGATAAAGAATTTTGATATGCACCAGATTGGAATGCAGAAAATCAATGTATCATACCGTGGAAAAGAGACTTCTTTTACAATCGAAGTACGGGAAGTACCCATTTCTTCCATTACCCTGCCACAGACATTCTCTATGATCCGTTCTGAAAGTGCTTGGCTTGAGCCGGAGATTTTGCCGGAAAATGCATCTAATCAGGAAGTAATTTGGAAATCAAGTAATGAAAACATCGTAAGCGTAGACGGGTATGGAAGAATTGTAGCAAAATCGGCGGGAACTGCAGTGATAACGGCTGAAACATCCAATGGACTGACGGCATCCTGTACCGTAACCGTTCTGGTTCCTGCCGTGTCCATACAGCTAAGCCAGACAACCCTGACATTAAAAGAAGGGGAGAGGAAAAGTATAACAGCACAGGTTCTTCCGTTAGAAAGTACAGATACTGTAAAATGGCGTTCTGGAAATCCGGCAATAGCAGAAGTGTATGATGGGACTATTGTGGCAGTAACGGCAGGAACCGCGTCTATAACCGCTTATACGGACAGTGGAGTACAGGCATCCTGTACTGTTACAGTACAGAATAACAACGGAAACTCAAATGGGAATGCCGGAACATCCGGTGGCTCTAATATTGGAAATACCGGAACATCCGGCACATCAAATCACGTAAACAGAGTTGGAGCAACATATATTAAAAATAAAACCAAATACAAAGTAACTTCTGACACTAACAGGACGGCAGAAGTTGCAGGCATCAACGGTAAGCAGAAATCCTACACTGTGCCGAGCACGATTATGATAAACGGAATTACTTATAGAGTAACCAGCATCCATGCAAACGCATTTAGAAGCTGTAAAGCAACAAAAATTACTTTGGGGGCAAATATTCAGACGATTGGCAAGAATGCATTTTATAACTGCCAAAATCTAAAATCACTGATCATAAAATCATGTCAGATTAAGTCAGTCGGAAAAAATGCGTTTAAAAATGTTAAGCAAAAAGTAACTATTAAAGTACCTCGCAAAAAATATAAGGTTTATGCTAAACTTTTTGGAAAAAGGGGGCCAAAATCATTGAAGATAATGATCTAATGAAAAAGAATAGCTGAAAAGAAGCTATACTGTGGCTCATATTTTTAGCTTTTTTTCTTAGGTTTCCATTTGGTAGTACTTTCCGGCAGCCTATATGTAGCCTGCAAAACCCTGTTTTTCTTTCGGATGTCAAAAACAATTTCAGAACAACGCCTATGATTTGCCACATATAAAATACGGTTTTTGCAATGTTTCATATACAGCTCAGAAATAGATTCTTCCAAACTTTCTTCGTAAAGTACAATATATAAATGCCCTATAAAAGAATAGGGATTTTCAAAATCAAAAGGCTGCGTCGCTGTAAGTGGAAAGTTTCCAAATATTTTGCCTAATAGATCTTTATAATTTGAATAGTTTTTCAAATAATCATGCTTGCCACGTTTGGAAAATAACCTGTATTCACAACCATTGACAGAAAGATACACCCTGTAAATTTGCCCTTTATGTTTTTCGCCAAATTCTTGAAATGCTGTAGATTTCCCTTTCATCAAGGGATCTTAAAAATGCCGTCTTCCCTTAGCCGCTGACATACGGCACTTACATCTGAATATAAGATAGGGGCAGTAGGAACATTAATATTAGCTTCTTTCAAGGCTTGTCTGTAGTATGTTAAAAAATTATCATAATTTTTAAAGCGTTTCTTCCTTCGTAACAGTTTATAACATATATCATATCTTTTATTTACTTCATTCTGAGAATTGAGCCCTTTACGTGCAGTTTCTTCTTGATTGTTTGAAGCAAAGGTTATTGCCATATAATCTGTCTTCCATTAGAAATATTATACATGCCATGCTGCAAAAATATAATAAAATCATTGCAGAAGTGCCCAAAAGGCGCCCAAACCCAAAACCCGATCCGCCGCCAACTGTTGGTTCTTTCAGAGTCAGGAAAAAACAGCATTTCCAGCTCCTTCATTCACCCCATGCTTTCCGGCAGGAGCAGGCGGCAGGTTCCGTTTGTTAATGTTTGTCTGGCAATAAAAGCCCTTTTTCAGGTGCCCGAAAGGTGCCGGATATTCGCAGATGACTGACAAAAGGGAAAGCTATAAAAAGCTGAATCTATGCTGCATCATTTTTATATCTTTTGTTGATACAATGAATGGGAAGGTACATTTGCACCTTTGAAAATATCTGCAGGGAAGATAAGGAATTTTAGTTAGAAGATGGAACAACCAAAATCTGCCTGCATTTCGGTTGTTTTCGGAATGTATCAGGGAATGAAGCTTTCAGGTGATTATATCGGAAAAAATAGTTCTTGCATAAATCATGTACAAAGTTTATAATGTATACATGATATATTTAAACAGTGATAGTAAAATAAAAAGATACGGGGGAGAATGATGAATTTTAATGAAAAAACAAAAGCAGAGCAATTGTTTATCGTAATGCTTATGTTTGCGGCATTGCTTGGTTTATTTTGTGTTGCTGGATGTGGTGGCGGAAAGTCTTGTGAAACTCCTAAATGTGGAAGTGAAGATTTCGGTAACGGAACTGCCCGAGGGTGTTCTATTCCCGGCTGCGGCGGATGCTTAACATCCGGTAAGGGATGCAATACATCTTGCTGGCCGCAGTCTTGTAAGCTTATCACAGCATCATCCAGCGAAAAAAATGAGGAAACCGGTGAAAAGGATGCAGTTAAGATATTTGCCTGTGATACTCGATACTATGCCAAAAATGGTTGTCTGGGGTGCGGACAGATTGAAAAGAATTGTTATTATGGATGTATAAAAAATAAAGATAGTTCAGATGATTCAAATGATGCGAGCGGTTGTTTTTATGGTTCGTATGATTCAGGAGAAAAAATGATCGGATGTGCAAATGGCTGTGCAGGATGTATTCCTTCAGATGGTATGAGTGCTTATATAATGGATGAATTAGAAGACCTGACAGGAGTAAAATAGAAATGTACCCATATATTTATATAGTTTTGCCATCCTATGTTATGATGACATTAGTCGGTGGTTTTACGGCGCTGTGCTTTATATTTTTTAGATTGGAAAAGTGTCAAATACAATTTACAACTTTTTTGCGGATGTTTTTGTTTTGTGTAATAGGCGGATTCATTGGCAGTAAAGTATTGTTTGCAATAACACAAATTCCATGGCTGATAGAGAATTTCTCGTTCGTAAATTTACTGCTATTGATTCCACAGAGCGGATTTGTTTTTTTCGGAGGGTTATTCGGCGTTATAGTTGTATTATTGGTAATGACAAGAGGTAATGCTGATTTTCGCAAAAAAATATTCAGGCTTGCTGTTCCGGCAATGCCACTATTTCATGCTTTTGGAAGAATTGGCTGCTTTCTTGCGGGATGTTGTTATGGAAAAGATTTACCGTCGCCAATACTTATCGGCTCCATTAAGTTAACACAGATTCCGGTTCAGCTAATGGAATCTTTGACAGAGTTTATCCTATTCTTTATTATTTTGGTTATAGAAAAAAAGAAAGAAAATACAGATATATTGCAAGTGTACCTTGTATTGTATGCGATGATAAGATTTGCAGATGAATTTTTACGGGGAGATGTTATTAGAGGCATATATTTCGGAATATCAACATCACAGTGGATAGCCATAATAATACTAATTGTATACTTGATTAGATTTATCAGGATTAGGATGATAGAACGGCAGATGATCAATAATTTTTGATGAATCAGTAAATCTGCAATTGCAGTTTAAAACCTGGGAGAACAGGGTGCAGCTATCCACGGAATGTACGCACAAAGCCGTATGCTGGGTTGGAAATAATAAATTGAGCTTGGTTTTTGTTAAAATATATTAATGATGCCGCAGGGAACGTAAATCCTTGCGGTTGTTTTTTCGTTAGGATTTTTTTACTCAGACACATGTATGTCCTGGCCGTTTGTTAAAATCTGTTTGTCATAGGTGAAATATAAAAGAATAGAAAAAGTAGCAGCAAACCGAAAAAGGTATGCCAAAAGTCAATGCCGGCACATCCAATCAGGGAATTTTATAAGAATCTTCTTCATCAGGAGCAGATATTTTTTCAAACAAATCCCCAATGGGACAATTTAAAATGCTGCTCAATGCGTCAAGGTTCTCAAAACGGATGGAACGCGTTTCATTCATGACCATGCGGTTGAAGTTCTGATAACTTAAATCCATTTGTTTAAACAGCCAGTATTTTGTGTGATTCTGTTCTTTTAAAATTTCCAATACACGTAAACGTACCATATGCAACCCCTTTTTTGGTGATTATACTGGAAAAACAACCCTTGCATAAATGATGTATACAATATATAATGTATGCATACTATATTACAGTATATGTAAAAACAAAAATGATAAGAACATGAAAACAGAAAGGAGCATGTTTATGAGAAAAAAATAGTTATAACCGCAGAAAGAGTGTGTGTTTAAAAAGTTTTAACGGATTGTTTTGAAGAATCATTAAAAAAAGGGAAGAAATAAATTACAGGAGGAAATGAAATTTATGAAAAACAGAAGATGGGAAAGATATGTAATGTTGGCATCAATTGTGATTGCTGTTTGTCTTGGCTCTATTTTTAGTGCAAATGCAGCTTCGAAAATCAAAAGCAAATCAGTGACAATCAATACTTCGAAAGTTACAGTTGGAGTTGGGGATATTGTGACTTTAGATGCAATCATGAAACCAACAAATTCTACAGACACAATTTCATGGTCAAGCAGTCAAAAAAGTGTTGCTGCAGTAAATAAATATGGCGTTGTAACAGCAGTAAGTGAGGGAAGCACTACAATTACGGCTAAAACTTCCAGTAAGAAAACGGCAAAATGTGTTGTTACAGTGAAAAAGACATTGTCAGAAAAAGAAATTTCAGACTTGATTGTCAAAAACTGTCTTTCAGAGGAAACTGTAATGAAAATGATAGCGGATAATGCCGTTACGGAAAGTCAGGTTCTTGCACTGATTCAACAAAATTCCAGCGGTAATGGCAGCAGTTCTGACTGGCAGGACGGCAAAGAATTATCAATACACAAACAAAAACTGCCTCTTACATTAACATGCTTCCAAAGACCCAATTATACATATGAAATGACAATAACAGATTGTACTGTTGCAAAATACCACTCCAGTGATGAATGGGAAGATATTCCGCAAAAATATAAGTATGTTTTAACAATAAAGGGAACTGTGCCGGATCATTCGGATACTTCAAAATTATACTGGGGATCGATAGATTTTGTATTTTTAAACAGCAGCGGTGATTCTGCACCTGATTCCAGAGTCTATCCGTTTTTCAGGGATTCTGATGATGGCAATATAGTATCCGCATATTCAGAAAATGATGATGGAAGCTTTGTAATGACAGTAGAGCAGTATAATATTTTTAATGATTACGACAAATATATGATAAGTGGTTTTGAATTTGAATGTGAATCACCTGATGAATAGAAAAAAGCTTATTGAAAATGAAACAGGCTATAGGGATTGAAAAATTCTGCGGTCTGTTTTTATTTTGACAAAAGATACGTTCTATGTTATGGTAGTAAAGACAGGGTTTTTCAAAAGGCAGATTAGAAAAAAGCTTTTTTTTCGAATCCTCTTACCCCTAATTTCGATTTGAATAATATAAATCCGTTATGTTGCAGTATGTTTTTTCTGACTCTCAGGAATTATGTTCTAATTCATTTCTTTAAAACCCGTACCGAGTTTATAAATCCACGTATTTTAATTGAGATAAAAACAGAAAATTAAGAAAAGAGGACTTATATGAAACAGAAAATTTTTGGCAGTTTGATGCTGATTTGCGGAATATTTTTTATTTCCGGATGTCAGATTCCGGATATAGAGATTCCGTTCCTTTCCGGCAGTCAGGAGGAGCAGGAAGAAAAGGCAGAAGTAAGAGCCGCATTTAAGCAGGACGATACAAAGGACAGAAAAGATAAAAAGAGCAAAAGTGAGGAGTCATCAGGTGCGATTGCGGCATCCGAAGACACATATGATTATGTTGCACTGGGAAATTCCGTTACCTGCAGCGAGGCGGAAGGAAGTATCTGGTGGGGCGACTGGGGTATGGCCGCTACGACAGCAGAAAAAGATTACGTGCATCTGATTTCGGCGTGGCTGAAAGAACAGTCGAACAAACCGGTTACTACAATGATTCTGGATTTAAAGAAATGGGAGCTGGCAGAGGAAAGAGACGATGTGCTGGACAAATATATGGCATATTTTGACGAGAACACAGATTTGATTACGATACAGACAGGCGAAAATATTACGGATTTTAAAGAGACACTGGATACCGACTATGAAAGTCTTGTCAGTCAGATCAAAGAAAAAGCGCCGAACGCACAGATTATTATGCTGGGCGAAGTGCTCTGGCCTTCCGAAGACATCGAATCGGCAAAGAAGGCAGCGTGTGAAGCAAATGATGTTCCGTTTCTGGAAATGACGGAATTTTTAGATGATTACAATGAGATTTACAGGTCCGAAATCGGAGAAGTAGTATATGGTGAGGATGGCAAAAAGCATATTATTTCGGATGAAGCAGTTGCAGCACATCCCAATGATGAGGGGATGGAATGTATTGCAAGGCTGGTTACAGAAGAGATTACCATACAGAGTCAATCTGTAAAAGATAAACAATAAATGGAGGGGTAAAATGTTAGAACAATCTTATTATGACAAGGCGGATGAGATTATCAGCCAGCATGGGACGACACAGAGGTTTCTGATCCCGATTATTCAGGACATCCAGAGCCACTATCGTTATCTGCCGCCGGAACTGTTAAGCTATGTGGCGGGGCGTCTGGGAATTAACGAAGCAAAGGCTTACAGTGTAGCAACCTTTTATGAGAATTTTTCTTTTGAGGCAAAAGGAAAATACGTTATCCGCGTATGCGACGGCACAGCCTGTCATGTGCGTAAATCAACGGCTATTTTAAATCAGATCTACAAAGAGACAGGTCTTTCAAAAGACAAGCATACGACAGACGATATGCTTTTTACACTGGAGACGGTTAGATCGG
>CAOKHR010000124.1 GCA_948468325.1 uncultured Lachnospiraceae bacterium
TATATGCTTCGTCAGCAGTAAATGATTTCTTATATACCCTGGGGCTTATCAAAGCATCATAAACATCTGCTATTGCAACAATCTGCGCACTAAGCGGAATTTCATCTCCCACCAGATGATCCGGATAGCCTTTTCCGTCCCATCTTTCATGATGATGCCGGCAAATTTCATAACAATAACGGTCAAATTCACTTGTCTGGTCCCTATAGAACTTCTGCAGTATCTCTCCTCCAATTGTCGTGTGGGTCTTCATGATTTCAAACTCTTCATCTGTCAGGCGCCCCGGCTTTAATAAAATAGCATCCGGAATACCAATCTTGCCTATATCATGCAGCACCGACGCCCTGGTAATCAAATCCACCTGGGAATCCGACAGACCATATTCAGGGAAATACTTCATCAGGCAATTCAGCATTATTCTTGTAAGCCACTTAATACGCTTCGTATGATCTCCTGTTTCGGCATTTCTGGACTCTATCACAGAACTAAGCGCATCAATTATAAACTCATTGTTGTCGTTTATTTCTTTCTGCTGCGCTAAGATTGCTTCTTCCTGTTCCTTTAAGCGCAGTTCCATGTGATATTTATTCTGGTACAGCTTAATGATATTGTTGCATCTCTTCTTCACAATGTAAGGATAAAACGGTTTATGTATAACGTCTGCCACACCATATGAATATGCCCTGTCCTCGCTGTCTCCGATTGTTTCGCTGGTAATCAATATAACAGGAATTTTATCTATAAGACCTTTCTCTTCCATATATTCCAGCACCTTAAAACCATCCATGACCGGCATTATAATATCCAGCAATATCAACGCAATATCATGGGTATTCTCAAGATGGTAGATCGCTTCTTTTCCGTTTGAAGCCTCAATCTTCACATATTCTTCATCATCAAACATCCCATCAAGTATCAATCGATTAATTTCTTCATCATCTACGATTAATATCTGCCGTTTATCCATGACATCTCCTTATTATCCTTCTTACAATTAGCATTTCTCTGGTCACAATGATACCATTTCCATATGTAAATGTCAAACAGTTTCTGGAACCTAACGGCATGGTAAATGTTTGTAATCCCAAAAATTGGACTGGTCTTTATTTTAAAAACTGGGTCTTTATGCAATTCCACTTGAAGCATATGATATAGAAAAAAAGAAAGGACAGAAATTATGAAAACAGATACAAAAAAAATGCTAATTGCCGCACTTATGGCCGCTTTTACGTGCATTGCAACTATGGTAATTAAAATAGCAACTCCGACTTTCGGCTATATCCATTTGGGAGACGGACTTGTACTTCTCTCCGGAATCGTATTGGGACCTGCCGCCGGCGCGCTTGCTGCCGGAACCGGATCTATGTTTGCAGATATTTTTTCCGGCTACGCAGCCTGGGCGCCTGCCACCTTTATTATTAAGGCTCTGACTGCCGGTGCCGCAGGTTTTTTATTTTATACTTTAAAACATCACGCAAAGTCTTCTCTTGTCCATAAAGCCGGTATTGTAATCAGCGGTTTCATCGGAGAAATTATTATGGTGCTCGGCTACTTTCTTTATGAAACAGGCCTGGCGGCCGCTTCTTCCGGAGGTTTTACAAAAGCAGCCCTTGCTGCGGGCATCGTTTCCTCTGCTTCCGGAATCCCGTTTAATATTGTACAGGGTGTAACCGGAATCATAATCAGTACGCTTCTTCTCCCCGTTCTTTTAAAAATACCTGTTACAAGAGATTATATTTTAGCCCCTCAAAGCTGAGAGGCTAAGATATATTCAATCAACCTCTAATCTGTAAACGGTAACGGAGTGATACGTGTCTCCTGCCCTGAGCAGAGGCACTTTAAACCCCGGCTTATTGCATGCGTCCGGAAAATACTGTGACTCCAGGCAAACCGCATGGCGCTCGCCATAAACAACTCCGTTCTTGCCTTTATGCTCATCAATATAATTTCCCGTATAAACCTGCACGCCCGGACAATCTGTATAAGCATAGAGATGAATCCCCGTCTCTTCGCATAAAACTTCTGCCATAAGCTCTAATTTTCCATTGTTGTCCAGCACAAAGTTATGATCGTATCCTTTTACATTCGTAATCTGTTCATAATCCGAATTGATTTCCTGATCAATTACTTTAAATTCCGTAAAGTCAAGCGGCGTACCTTTTACCGAACGAATCTCTCCTGACGGAATAGAGCCTGTCGGAGCCATCGGCGTAAATTCTTTTGCATATAATTTCATCTTATGACTGCCAATATATCCTCCGTCATGTCCTGCAAGATTAAAATAACTGTGATTGGTAAAATTAGCGATAGTATCTTTATCGGAAACTGCTTCATATGTGATAACAAGCGCATTTTCTTCTGTCAGCTGAAACGTTACTTTTATATCCATATTGCCCGGAAAGCCCTGTTCCAAATCTGCGCTGAAAAACGTAAAAGACACGCTGTTTTCCTTTTCATTTAACTCCGCCGTTTTCCAGAGCCTGTGGCTGACGCCGTTGCTGCCGCTGTGCAGATTGTTGCCTTCGATATTTGGTTCCAGCTGATACTCCACACCATTGATCGTAACTCTGGCATTGCTGATACGGTTTGCGTTTCTTCCGATGGTTGCCCCAAAATGATACGTTCTGTTCTTAAGATAACCGGACGCATCGTCATAGCCCAGCACCACATCCCGCATAATCCCGTTTTTGTCTTTACAGATAAATGATACTACTGTGGCGCCTAACGTACTGATTTTTACTTCCGTACCATTTGTGTTTTCCAGTGTAATCAGTTCCACATCATTACCCAGCTGGTCTTTTCCAAAACTTTCTCTGCGCATAGTCTCTCTCCTTTTGCTATTTCGCTGATTTTCCGCAGCACTGTTTATATTTTTTCCCGCTTCCGCAGGGGCATGGATCATTCGGATATACCTTTGCCTTACTGCGTTTTTTTGGCGCATTGGCTGCGGAATCATCTTTATTGGTTCCGGTTACTTTTGCAACCTGTTCTCTTTCCACTTTTTCTTCAATCTTTACATGATACAGCATCCGTACGGTATCTTCCTGAATACTTGCAATCATATTGTCAAACATGTCAAATCCGCTCATTTTGTATTCAATCAGCGGATCTCTCTGACCAAATGCCTGCAGCCCGATTCCCTGACGAAGCTGATCCATATCGTCAATATGGTCCATCCATTTTCTGTCAATCACCTTCAGCAGTACCACACGCTCCAATTCACGGAACTGCTCAGGCTCCGGAAATTCCGTTTCTTTTGCCTCATAAAATTTTACTGCCTGCTCTTTCAGATAATGCTTGAGCTCTTTCTCGTTTTTCATATCTTTTGTCACGTCCGGCGTAATCGGATCAACCGGAATAATCGGAAGCAGGATCGAATTCAATTCCTTAATGTCCCAGTCTTCCACAGCCATCTCATTGGAAATGCAGGTGTCTGTGATAGCCTCTACACGGTCTGTTATCATCTTAAAGATAACGTCTCTCATGCTTTCCCCGTTTAACACGCGCAGACGTTCCGCATAAATAATCTCTCTCTGCTCATTCATCACCTGATCATATTCAAGCAGATTTTTACGTATTCCGAAGTTATTGTACTCGATCTTGCTCTGTGCCTTTTCAATTGCGCTGGAAAGCATTTTGTGCTGAATCTGCTCTCCGTCCGGAACACCCAATGTATTAAATACATTCATCAGCTTCTCAGAACCGAATAAACGCATCAGATCATCTTCCAAAGAGATATAAAACTGTGATTCACCCGGATCTCCCTGACGTCCGGAACGTCCGCGCAGCTGATTGTCAATTCGTCTGGATTCATGACGTTCTGTACCGATAATTTTCAGTCCTCCGGCTGCTTTTGCTTCCTCATCCAGTTTAATATCAGTACCACGGCCCGCCATATTGGTCGCAATAGTAACTGCGCCGTGCTGGCCCGCCTGTGCTACGATTTCCGCTTCCATCTCATGAAATTTCGCATTCAGGACATTGTGCTGGATACCTCTGCGCTTTAACATCTTGCTGATTTCTTCGGAAATTTCAATTGTAATTGTACCGACCAGTACCGGCTGGCCTTTTGCATGTGCTTCCTCAACGGCATCGCATACGGCATGGAATTTTTCTTTTTTGGTCTTATATACTACATCCTGTAAATCTTTACGCTGTACCGGAAGGTGTGTCGGAATTTCAATAACATCCATGCTGTAAATATCCCGAAATTCCTTTTCCTCTGTCAGAGCCGTACCCGTCATACCGCATTTTTTCTCAAATTTATTAAAAAAATTCTGGAATGTAATCGTAGCTAATGTTTTGCTCTCTCTCTTTACTTTCACATGTTCTTTTGCTTCAATTGCCTGATGAAGTCCGTCCGAATAGCGGCGGCCCGGCATAATACGCCCCGTAAACTCATCGACAATCAGCACCTGGTCATCTTTTACTACATAATCCTGATCTTTAAACATCAGATAATGCGCGCGCAGCGCCAGAATAATATTATGCTGGATTTCCAGATTTTCAGCGTCCGCAAGATTGTCAATGCGGAAAAACTGTTCTACTTTTCTGACACCCTCTTCTGTCAGATTCACTACTTTATCTTTTTCATTTACAATAAAATCTCCCGACTCCTCAATCTCAACACCCATAATGGCATCCATCTTTGAGAATTCCTGGCTCTCTTCTCCCCGGATAAGCTGCTGGGCAAGAATATCGCAGGCCTCATACAAACGGGTTGATTTTCCGCTCTGTCCGGATATAATAAGCGGCGTCCGCGCCTCATCAATCAGCACGGAGTCAACTTCGTCTACAATTGCATAGTGCAGACCCCGCTGTACCAGCTGCTCTTTGTAAATGACCATATTATCCCTTAAATAATCAAATCCGAGTTCATTGTTTGTAATATAGGTAATATCACAGTTATAGGCTTCCCGCCTCTCATCATTATCCATGGAATTTAAAACAACACCTACGGTAAGCCCTAAAAACTCATGCACTTTTCCCATCCAATCGGCATCACGTTTTGCCAGATAATCATTGACAGTAACGATATAAACACCTTTGCCCTCTAAAGCATTCAAATAAGCCGGAAGCGTTGACACAAGCGTTTTTCCCTCTCCTGTACGCATCTCTGCGATACGTCCCTGATGCAGGATAATCCCGCCAATCAGCTGGACTTCATAATGTTCCATATTCAGCACCCGTCTGGCAGCTTCACGCACCGTTGCAAATGCTTCCGGAAGAAGATCATCTAATGTTTCGCCTTCCTGGAACCTCTTTTTATATTCCTTTGTCTTATCTTTCAGCTCTTCATCGGACAATGCCGTCATTGCATCTCTGTAGGAATTGATCTTCTCTACAATTGGCCTGATTCTCTTTAATTCACGTTCACTATGCGTACCAAATATTTTTGTAAATGCACTCATATATCTTCTGCCGCTCTCTTTCCATTTAATTTTAAAAATACTGACTAATTTTCTGTTAAGGGTTATTTTTCTCCGGAGCGTATTTGAAAATTGCTTTCTGCCGGATGTATGGCGCACTTAACGGGAGATTAACGCCAAACGAGAAAAGCGCAACGGGCTGCGTTGATCGATTTTTGCGAAAATATGCCGCAAAGCGGGGCGTGCAGATGGCAGAAATGAATTTTCAAATACGCTCCAAACATGATTTTTATTGTACCACGTTCTATATTGATAAACAATAGGAAAAGCCGTGAATGAATTGTTAAATTTTTAATAACATGCTATACTTTAAGCGACCGCTCCGCAGGAGTGTGTCATTTGGGGATGCCCGCGGGGTATACTTTTTTATATATCAGCATAATTTTATTTTATAAGGAGTGGAAAATATGAAGTACACATATCAGCCAAAAGGCACCTGTTCCTCCCGGATTGAGCTGGAACTGGATGGAAATGTCGTTCACAATGTAAAATTTGTGGGCGGATGCGACGGCAATTTAAAAGCCATCCCTATGCTGGTGGAAGGCATGACTGTCGAAGAAATTGAAAAGAAGATTGGCGGTATCCGCTGCGGTTTTAAAAGTACTTCCTGCGGCGATCAGCTTGCAAAAGCCTGCCGCCTTGCATTAGAAGCAAACAGCTGACTTCTTTTACAAAAAACGTGCCTGCACTTTTTTATTTGTGCAGGCACGTTTTTTATGCCCTAAAGGGCGTCCCGTTATGGCAGACTCCTGTGGAGTTTCCTCATAAGGTATATGCCGTGGACGGCAGATTTTATGTATCTTATTTTGTGCTTGTTAAGCGCATTTTTCTGCTATATGCCAGAAATGCAATACCAATCAGGAAAATACCTCCGAACAGGAAATATATACCGTAATCCTCCACTCCTGTCTTAGGTGTTGAGCTGACATACCCCCTGGCATTTCTTGAAATTACTGCTGTTGTTCCATTTCCGGTACCGGATGATCCGAGATTTACCCTTGGCGTACTCGTTCCAGGCGCTGCGTTTCCGCCGCCGTTGTTTGTATTCGTTGGGTCCGGATCTTCAATATGCTCTTCCTCTCCGCTGCCGCCTCCGCCGGAAGTTCCGTCCAGGCTTTCAAACACGTAATTACTCTGACGTGCCCATGTCTCTGCCGTAGATCCCCTGTATCCATATACTACATCGGGCACCCATCCGGACTGAGAACCGATTGCTGTTACTCCCGTTGGAATTGTCACTGATTTTATGGCGCTTCCGCTAAACGCATTTGCCTCAATCGTACTTGCCGCTTCCGGTATAACCGCTGACAAAAGGTAATTGCATCCCGAAAAAGCACCGGATGCTACCGAACGCATTCCTGATGAGAAAGAAATTCCTGTTTTTCCCTGCGGGCAAAGCAGCAGCTGGCCTCCGTCGGCTGTATAAACACATCCGTCATAAGAAGAATAGCTTCCGCTCGCTACTGAAATAGAAGCCAGATTCACATCTCCGGCGAATGCACTTCTGTCAAAACTTGCAAGAGTTGACGGAAGTGAAATACTTCCCAGATTGCTGCAGCTTTCAAACGCACCGGAAGCAATGCTTGACGTCCCCTCCGGAATTGCAACGCTCTGTAAGCTTACACAATTGGAAAACTCAT
>CAOKHR010000125.1 GCA_948468325.1 uncultured Lachnospiraceae bacterium
AGGATGATTATGCAGACAATTCATTTATACGATACACTGGAACTTGTCAGGACAAAGGATCCTGGCATTGTAATTACAGCGAATCTGGATTTTTTGCCTACAGATGAAAATAATCTGATTTATAAAGCGGCAAAACTGATGCAGGATGTCTTTCATATAGAAGAGGGAATAGCCGTGGATTTGCAGAAGCGTATTCCCGTAGCCGCAGGAATGGCAGGAGGAAGCACGGATGCGGCGGCAGTTTTATACGGAATGAATGAATTGTTTCATCTTGGCTTAAAACGACAGAAGTTAATGGATCTTGGAGTTAAGATTGGGGCAGACGTGCCTTACTGTCTGATGCGGGGGACGGCTTTGGCAGAAGGTATTGGGGAAAAGCTAAGAAGCCTTCCGCCGATGCCGAAATGCTCTGTATTGATTGCAAAGCCGGGTATTGGAATATCCACAAAATTTGTATATGAAAATCTGGAACTGGACGAACATACGGTGCATCCGGATATTGACAGACAGATTGCCGCCATCAGAGAAGGACGTCTGAAAGATGCTGCGGCTTATATGGGCAATGTATTGGAGACAGTGACAATATCCCGTTATCCGGTTATTGATCAGATAAAACGTTGTATGATGGAAAGCGGAGCCATAAATGCAATGATGAGCGGAAGCGGCCCTACGGTATTTGGTTTGTTTGAGAATGAAGATACTGCAAAAGAAGCTTACCGGGAAATGGTTTTGTCCCGGCTTGCAAAACAGGTGTATTTGACAGGCATATATAATAACAGAAGACGGTAAAAGGAGGAGTTATGGATAATTTAGAATTAAATGCCGATGCATATCTGCCTTTGCGGGATGTTGTTTTCCAGACACTGCGCGAAGCAATTTTGAAAGGCGATTTAAAGCCGGGTGAGCGGCTGATGGAGCAGCAGCTCGCAGCAAGGCTTGGAGTAAGCCGCACACCGATTCGGGAGGCAATCCGGATGCTGCAGCAGGAGGGACTGGCAGTTACGATTCCAAGAAAAGGGGCGGAAGTTGCGGGAATTGAGCAAAAGGATATGGAAGATGTGCTTCAGATAAGGGAAGCCCTGGAAATACTGGCGGTAAAACTTGCATGTGAGAAAATATCAGATGAGCAGATTGAACTTTTAGAAAAAAATATGGATGAATTTGAAGAAGCGGTAAAAACAAAAGACATTGTCGCGATTGCCCAGGCAGATATTAAATTTCATGATATTATTTTTGAATCGGCTTCGAATCCCAGACTGGTGGCGCTGCTGAACAATCTGCGCGGGCAGATTTACCGATACCGTATGGAATATCTGAAGAACAAAGAAATTTATGCTTGTCTGATTGAGGAGCATAAGAAAATTATTGCAGGCTTAAAGCACCGCGACAGGGAATACGTAATAGAAATGACAAAAAGCCATGTAGATAATCAGGCGGCGGCCATCAGGAATATTATCTGTCAGAAAGAATAAAACAAATGAATATAGAAAATACTATAAATAGGAATGGATGTTTATCTATTCCTATTTTTATATTGGATGTGAATGAGATGGAAAAAGAATTAAGTAAAAATAAGCAGGCTTTTTTGGAACTTTTAGGTGAGTCTGCCGACATTAAAAAGAAAACGATGCAGCTTGGAATCAAAAAAGATATTGGCTGTTTCATTGCATATATAGAAGTTACCGGAGGGAGTTTTTTATTTGAAAATTCCGTAGTGGGCAGGCTTTTAAATCAATTTTGCACGATGCCGGGAAAAGATATTTTAGAGAGCCTTGAAAAAAACGCTCTCGGTATTTCGGATATGACGACGTTTGAAACAGTCGAGGAGGCTGCGGCAGGAATGCTGGCCGGTGATGTCATTCTGTTTGTGGACGGATTTGATAAAGCCGTTAAGATTCCCGATAAAGGGTACCCTTCTATGGGGGTGCAGGAACCGGATTCCGAAAAAGTAATCAGGGGCTCAAAAGAAGGATTTGCGGATTCGATTAAAATCAATACGGCGCTGATTCGAAAGCGGCTTCGTACGCCAAAGCTTAAGGTAGAAGAAATCAAAGCAGGCACGCGTTCCAATACAAACGTGGATATTGTATATATGGAAGATCTGGTCTATCCGAGTCTGCTGGAAGAAGTGAAAAAAAGGCTGAACCGCTATGAAATTGACGGTATTCTGGACAGCGGTATGGTGGAACAGCTTTCGGAAGAAAAATGGTATTCGCCGTTTCCGCAGTTTCAGACGACACAGAGGCCTGACCGAGCTGCAATGGCGATTTTAGAGGGCAGGATTGTAGTGCTTACGGACAATTCTCCCGTGGGCCTGATTCTGCCGACAGATTACAATTCTTTTATTCAGACAAGTGATGATTACTATAACCGCTGGGAGATTGCTTCATTCGCAAGACTGATACGGTATATTGCGGCTTTCTTTGCAATGACAATACCGGGACTTTATCTGGCCGTAACGAATTTCCATACGCAGATTCTGCCGACAACGCTTTTGTTATCTTTTGCTGCGGCAAGGCAGGGAGTGCCGTTTCCTGCAGTCGTTGAGGTGCTTTTGATGGAAATTGCGTTTGAACTGCTGCGGGAAGCGGGAGTGCGTCTGCCGGGAGCTATGGGAAATACAATAGGAATTGTCGGAGGGCTGATTATCGGGCAGGCAGCAGTGGAAGCAAACATTGTGAGTCCTATTGTGGTGATTGTAGTAGCTTTTACGGCGCTTTGTTCTTTTGCAATTCCAAATGAAGAATTTGCCACGGCTTTCCGCCTGCTGAAATTCGGCTTCATATTTTTCTGTTCGTGGCTGGGCTTTTACGGATTCTTGTATGGAATGCTTTTGCTGCTGATTCACCTTTCCCATTTGAAGAGCTTTGGGATACCGTATCTGATGCCTTTTGTCGGTGCGGATTTAAACGGATATGAGGATGAAAGAGATTCAATGATACGCATGCCGTTGTTTTTTATGAAAAGGCGGCCGATTTATGCGAAAAGAAACCAGAGAATACGTTTAAGAAGGAAGGATGCAGATGTTTTCAAAAAATAATAAAATTTCAAAAAGGCAGATGTTTCGGCTGCTGACATATGATTTGCTTGGAATCGGCACATTATTGCTCCCTTCTGTGCTTTCGAAAGATGCCGGAAAAAATGGCATGCTTGCAATTTTAATCGGGATTGCGGCCGGACTTTTTTATTGTCTGCTTGTCGGATGGCTGACAGGGTCTATGGAGGAGGGAGAAAGTTACCCTTCTTACCTGAAACGTTGTTTCGGCAAAATTTTCGGTACGGTGGTTTTTCTCTTTTATGCCTTTTATTACCTTTGTCTGGGCGGATACTCGACTTATATTTTCGGTCATTTAATGATTACGGATTTGTTAAAAGAACAGTCTTTTTAATGGATTGCGGCGGGGATACTTCTGCTTTCCGTATATGGAGTTTTGCAGGGCATTGAAGGCCGCGCAAGGATTTATGAAATTTTATTTTGGTTTTTGATGGCGCCTCTTTTTATCCTTTTGTTTTTTGCGGCAAGAGATGTGGAGGTTCCCAGACTTTTTCCTTTGTATACGGAGGATTTTGAAGGAATTTTCCGTGGCAGTTATTTTAGTTTTACGGTATTTTCGATAGCCGGAGTCGCATTGTTTTTATCTCCTTTTGCAAAAAAGAAAACGTCAATCCGAAGCGCATGTATAGGAGCAGTAATTTTCAGCGGAGCAGTACTTCTCGTACTCTATGGAATTTTACAGGGCATATTTGGCGCAGGGGCAATGCGTGTCCTCGAATATCCGGCAGTTACGCTTATGAGTATGATTCAGATACCGGGAGGATTTTTTCAGAGACAGGATGCGCTTATGGTTGCAATCTGGTTTTTTACGGTATTTGCACTGCTTAGCAGCAGTATGTTTTACGCAGCGGAGAATTTAAAAGAGCTGACCGGCGGGACAAAGGAAAAAATATGGATTGCATGTACGGCGGCAGCTCTTTTTGGAATTGCCGTATGGTGTTACCGGTCGGCAGTTTTTTCAAAGTGGCTCGGCAGATTGTTTTTTCTTGTGGCAACGCCCCTGATTGTAGTGATTCCGCTTGCTGCGGGAATCAGTATGAAACTGCGCGGCAAAGGCAGACAGGCAGTACATTGTCTTTTGCTTTTGTGTTTTTCCATGATGTTTTGCGGATGCAGTACAAAAGAGCTGGAAAACCGGAAGTTTCCTCTGGCAATGGGAATAGACAAAGAAGAAAGTTCTTGTCTGGTCAGCTATAAATTTCAGGATCTTTCTGCCATTGCAGATGAAAATGCAAAAAGCTCTGGCGGAACAGATTTTTTTATAGAAGATAAAGATTTTTTTACTGCAGTTTCAAAATATGCCAATAACACAAATAGAATTATGGACTACAATCATATGAAAGTGCTGATTTTATCCGAGGATTTTGCAGAGGATGAAGAATCACTTGCGGATTTTATTCAGATTTGCAGCAAAGAGGATTTGATAGCCAGAAATACATTGCTTTTTTTTGCGGAAAATGCGGCAGAGATTTTAAAGCTGGATGAAAATCTGGATACTGCAATCGGAAGTTATCTGGAAGAAATGATTGACAGCAGAGAAGACTATAAGTTAAAGGACACGGTTACTTTGGGGGATTTGTATAATGAAACGGAAAATAAAGAGCAGCTTTTGCTTGTGCCGGTGCTCTGCGACACAGGCGGCATTCCGGTAATACAAAATTATTATGCCATATCCGGAGGGGTTATGAAAGGAGAGATTTCTGTATCTGAGGCAGTGCTGTCTTATTTAAGTCAGGGGAAATTAAAAAAACTGGCGTTTACACTGGACGACGGAACAGCAGTTTTGATTAACCGAATTGTGCAGAAAGGAGATTTTTCGAAAGAAGACGGGCCGTTTTATCAATGCAAAATACGATTGGAAGCCGTTATAGAGAAAGAGCTTAAAACGGAAGAAGAGGGCGATGACAAAAAGCAGCAGATCAGGGAGTTGTTTGAAAAGCAGCTGAAAAAGAGTGAAAAAAATCTTCTGACCGCGCCTGAAATTGATATGACAAATAGTTTTTATAAGCTTGGGAGAGATGATAAAAAAAATTATAAAAAATATATGGGTGATTTGGAGGGGTATATCAGAGATTTTGACTGTGACTTTGAAGTGGAAGTCATTGTGTTAAATGAAATGGGATAATTTTTTCGTTTAAAATTCCAGATTCTGGCAATTCTAATAAAAAGAATAAAATAGAATGGAGTTTTAAAGATGAAAAAATTATATCGTATGGGCACGGCTGTTTTGGTGTTTGTCTTTGTTTTGACGGGTGCATACCGGTATCGCTGCCACAGGCTGCAGACAGATATTGCAGAAAGAATTTTAAGATTTCATGTGATTGCAAACAGTGATACGAAAGAAGATCAAAAGCTGAAGTTAGAAGTCAGAGATGAAATCGGCGCTTATCTTGGAAAAGAACTGTCGGGGGTAGAAAATTTAAAAGAATGTGAGCAGGTAGTAAATGATCATCTGGATCAGATTGAAAACTGCGCCAGAAAAGTGATTGCCAGAGAGGGATATGATTATTCCGTGAAAGCAGCCGTGAAAAATACGGAATTTCCAAGGAAAACTTATGGAAGTTATACTTTTCCGGAAGGAAATTACCGTGCACTGCGAGTCGAAATCGGCGCCGGCGCCGGAAAAAACTGGTGGTGCGTGATGTATCCCAATCTCTGTTTTGCAGGCAGTGTTTATGAAGTAATTGATGAAGATGCGGAGGAAGAGCTGCGTTCTGTTTTGACAGAGGAAGAGTATGAAGAAATTATGGCGGAGGGGAAATTTAAAGTCAAATTTAAGTATCTGGATGCGCTGCTGTCGTTTTTTTATTGACGAAATAAGGATTCCATATTAGAATTTCTAATCAGGTGATGGAAATATGAAACGATGGAAGATAAGGCACAAAGCGCTTGCAGGAATCCTTGCCGTTACGGCAGTCTGCTATGGAATTTCCTGGAAGTTTCAGGGCGTAGTAGACTGGTACAAATGCAATGTCTTCCCGCTCGGAACAAATACGCTTGCCAGATTTATGTCTTTGTTTCCCTTCTCTGTAGGAGAGATTTTGATTTGTCTTGGAATCGGTATGATAGCTGCAGCAGTAGTTATTGGCATTTTGTGCTGCTTTTGCAAATGCAGAATGAGGAAATTTGCAAAGCATTATTTTGAATTTCTTTTATGGATACTGGTATGGGTTCTGGTTACTGAAAATTTTAACTGTTATATGCTTTACCATGCAGCGACGCTGGAGGAATCTCATTTTTCCGGTATTACGGAGACAGAAGAAACGCTTGTTTTTGTCTATAACGATATGGTGGAGCATGCAAATGCATTGTCGCTTTTGATGGAGCGGGATGAAAAAGGGGAAGTCATTTACCGCGGGGATTTGTATGAAGCATGCAAATCGGCTATGCAGTCTCTGGGAGAGGAATATCCGTATTTAAAAGGGTATTATCCGAATCCGAAAAAAATACTTGCTTCTGATTTTATGAGCCAGCAGCATTTGCTGGGGATTTATTTTCCCTTTACGCTTGAGGCTAATTATAACACAACCATGTACATAATGAATCGGGCGGCGACGATCTGCCATGAGTTAAGTCATTTAAAAGGTGTGATTTTAGAGGATGAGGCAAATTTTTTCGGATTTCTGGCATGCACATCGTCGGACGACCCTTTTTTAGCATATAGCGGATATTTGAGCGTACTTGGCTATGTCAGCCGGGAAGTACGAAAAAATGTAGATTTAGAAACGAGAAAGTCAATGGCTGTGCCAAATGAACTGGTGGAGAAAGATGCAGTGTTTTTAACGGAGGACGAATGGGAGCGGGTAGAACGGCATGCGGCGTTGGAGACAGAAACCGTGAATCAGGCGACGAATGCATTTCTGGAAGGGAATCTGAAAGCAAACGGAGTAAAAGACGGTACGGCGAGTTACAGCAGAGTAGTGCGTCTGCTTTTGAAGTGGTATGAAAAGGGGTAGCAATGCAGGAAAGCAGATTATTTAAGATTGTGTATCATTTACTTGATAAAGGAC
>CAOKHR010000126.1 GCA_948468325.1 uncultured Lachnospiraceae bacterium
CGGATTCGTGACTGGAGTTCAGACGTGTGCTCTTCCGATCTACAGAAGAATAGGCAAGTGCAATCTTATCCGCATAAATAGTAGCAACCGTTTTTGGTGAGATTTCTCCGAAAATTAAAATGAGAAACGTTAAAATTCCGGTTGCTATTCCTGCCCCCATGCTGCCAAACAGTTTCGTTGCAAGTGTTGTTGCAATAGAAGATGCTGACAGATTGACAATATTATTGCCGATTAAAATAGCGGAAAGCATTTTGTGCATGTCATCTGTAATTTTGAGTACCCGTATTGCCTTTTTACTGCCGCTTTCAGCTAAAGTGCGCATGCGGATGCGGTTTACAGTCGTAAAAGCAGTTTCCGCAGAAGAGAAAAATGAAGACAGCAACAATAAAATTACCAATATAATAAGCTGTGTGATTGAAATTGAATCCAAAAGTATTACCTCCTTAGGATAGATTGTACAGATTTCAGGCACATCGTCAATATACAATTTCAACAATTTATATTTTTTTTAGGAAAATATAGAAACAATATTGGATAGAACTGTGCTATAATAAAACAGATATTATATACTTTATGAGACCGCTTGCAAAGGCGTGTCATACTGGGATGCCCAAAGGGTATACTTTATGGGAGCGCCTGGAAGGCGTGGTATAATTTACACAAAATATGGAGGTAAAGTATGAATTTAGAAAGTATTATCAAAGAAAGATTTGACAGATCAGTAAAAGACTGTACAAATGAAGAATTGTACTATGCACTGCTGGAAATGACAAAAAAAATGGCAAAAGGAAGAGAAAGCAGCGCCGGAAAGAAAAAACTATACTATATTTCTGCGGAATTTCTGATTGGTAAATTATTATCCAACAATTTAATCAATCTCGGTATTTATGATGAAGTCAAAGAGCTCTTAGAGAAAAACGGCAAAAGCTTAAGTGAAATTGAATCTGTAGAACCGGAACCGTCTTTGGGAAACGGCGGCCTTGGAAGACTGGCAGCCTGCTTTTTAGATTCGATTGCAACACTTGGTTTAAACGGAGACGGTATCGGACTGAATTATCATTATGGATTGTTCCGTCAGGTGTTTGATAATAATTTACAGCGTGAAACGCCGAATCCGTGGATAGAAAAAGAAAGCTGGCTTGAAAAAACAGACAAATCCTATCAGATTCCGTTTGGAGGATTTACGTTAAATTCCAGAATGTATGACATAGATGTGACAGGATACGACAACCGTACGACAAAGCTGCATTTATTTGATGTTGAGACGGTAGATGAGAGCATTGTAAATGGAGACGGTATTCATTTTGACAAAGAGGATATTGCAAAGAATCTGACATTGTTCTTATATCCGGACGACAGTGATGAACAGGGTCGTTTGCTTCGTATTTACCAGCAGTATTTTATGGTGAGCAGCGGTGCGCGGCTGATTTTAGAAGAAGCCGAAGAAAGAGGCTGTAATTTACATGATCTTGCGGATTATGCAGTTATTCAGATCAACGATACACATCCGACGATGGTAATTCCGGAGCTGATCCGCCTGCTGCTTGAGAGGGGCATATTGATGGATGAAGCAATTGAAATCGTGTCCAGAACGTGTGCTTATACAAATCATACCATTTTGGCGGAGGCACTCGAAAAATGGCCGGTTCGTTATCTGGAGAAAGTAGTTCCGCAGCTTATGCCGATTATTTATGAACTGAATAACCGTGTGAGAAAAAAATACGAAGATGAATCGGTCGCGATTGTTGACAGCGAAAAAAGAGTTCACATGGCGCATATCGACATTCATTACGGATACAGTGTAAACGGAGTGGCATATCTTCATACGGAGATTTTAAAGAATTCCGAATTAAATAATTTCTATCGGATTTATCCGGAGAAATTTAACAACAAGACAAACGGCATCACATTCCGCCGATGGCTTCTGCATTGCAACAGAGAACTTTCCGCTCTTTTAGAAGAGTTAATCGGAGAAGGCTTTAAAAAAGATGCCATGGAGCTGGAAAAACTGTCGGCTTTTGCAGAGGATGAGGCGGTATTGGCACGTCTTACAGAAGTAAAACGGAAAAGCAAATCAGAGCTGAAAGATTATCTGAAAAAGACACAGGGAATTGAACTGAATGAAAATTCGATTTATGATATTCAGATTAAGCGTCTGCATGAATATAAAAGACAGCAGATGAACGCACTTTATGTCATACATAAATATTTTGAGATTAAAGACGGCAAAAAGCCGACGACTCCGATTACTGTAATTTTTGGCGCAAAAGCTGCACCGGCATATATCATAGCAAAAGATATTATTCATTTGATTCTCTGTCTGCAGCAGCTGATTGACAGTGATCCGGAGGTTTCGCCTTATTTAAAAGTTGTTATGGTCGAAAACTACAATGTAACGCTTGCCGAGAAATTAATTCCGGCGGCAGATATTCATGAACAGATTTCTCTGGCATCCAAAGAGGCCAGCGGAACCAGCAATATGAAATTTATGTTAAACGGCGCGGTCGCCCTTGGAACAATGGACGGTGCAAATGTAGAAATAGCCGAACTGGTTGGAGACGATAATATATTTATTTTCGGTGAATCAAGCGATACCGTAATTGAACATTACGAAAAGGCAGATTATGTGTCAAAAGATTATTATGAAGCAGATGCAGACATTAAGCGCGCCGTAGATTTTATAGTCAGTGATGAGATGCTGGAAATCGGACAGGAAGAAAATTTAAAACGTCTTTATAATGAGCTGCTGAATAAAGACTGGTTTATGACACTGCTTGATTTCCAATCTTATGTAAAAGAAAAAGAGAGAGCGTTAAAAGCATATGAAGACCGCAGTGCATGGGCGAGAAAGATGCTGGTTAATATCAGCAAAGCCGGGTTTTTCTCTTCGGACAGAACGATTGCGCAGTATAATAATGAGGTTTGGAAGCTGTAACCGGAATAATTTTGATTGAAATGCCCGCGTCTTTTTGCTATACTGCATACATATCTTTCAAAAAAATGGAAAAACTAACTAAAATCAGGGATATGATAGAAATGACTGACAATAAAAAAATAGATATTTTAGGAATCCGTGTAGATAACTATACGGTCAGGGAATCTTTGCTGCGGCTGGATTCTTACCTTGGCAGTACCGTATTAAATATTATAGAGACTGTGACTATGGAGCAGCTGGTTTCATCGGATGAGTTTCCCGAGATCAGAGATTGTTTAAAGCAGGCAGATCTTTGCATCGTTGGTGAATACGAAATTTTATTGGCAGCAAATGGAGCTACGGAGCAGAGAATACGGGAAGTGCGTAATCAGGATTTTCTGCATGAACTGCTCAAACGGATCGTGCGAAGCCAAAAGCGCGTATTTTTGGTTGCCATGACAAATATGCAGATTCAGCAGATGAAAGAAAGTTTTCTGGAACTGGTTTCTGAATTTGTATCGGTAGGAGATTTTGCAGTGGAAGAGTGTGCAGAGGATATGGATACGATTGTAAACGAGATCAATGGAGCAACGCCTGATATTGTGATTTCCGCACTTGCATCTCCGGTAGAAGAATCATTTATTTTGTCTCATAAAGACAAGATCGGGACAAGCGTATGGTATGGCATACGGGATTCCTATTGTCAGGGACAGGGAAAAATTCAGGTAGGAAAAACATTAAAAAAGATTGTCCTGAAAGGGAGACTGCAACATGTTGTATCCAAATATGAACAAAATAAGAGCAAGGACAGGAAATAAAATATGAGGTGGCTGAACAAGAGACCATTGTATGTAGATTGTCTGATGATTGCGGCCGGAACGGCAGGGATTGCGCTTGCAATTCAATGGTTTTATGATCCGGTCGGGCTTGTTACCGGCGGATTTACCGGTATTGCAATTATTGTGAAAATGACAGGCGCGTCAATAGCAGAAGACGGCATACCACTGTGGTTTACAAACCTGATATTAAACATCCCCGTGTTTCTGGCGGCCCTGAAAATGAAAGGAAAACGTTTTGTCGGCAGAACCGGATTTGCAACGATACTGCTTTCGGTATGGCTGTATGTGATTCCCTCTATGGATATGGCGCAGCAGGATGCGATGCTTGCATCTGTTTTTGGCGGCGTCATATCCGGTATAGGTATGGGATTTGTACTTTTAGCCAGGGCTACAACAGGAGGAACGGATCTTGTAGCGGTTTTAATCCAGAAAAAAATACGCCATTATTCGGTTGTTTCGATTATGCAGGTGATTGACGGTGTGATTGTGCTTGCAGGGTTGTACGTGTTTGGCCCAAAAGTCGGACTTTATGCTGTAATTGCAATTTATATTACGGCAAAAGTCTCTGATGCATGGCTGGAAGGCATGAAATTTTCCAAAGCTGCGTTTATCATTACCGATTATTACAGTGAAGTGTCGAAAGCGCTGATGGAGCAGTTAAAGCGCGGAATGACAGGACTTTATGCAAGAGGAATGTATTCCGGTGAAGAAAAGTGCATGCTTTACTGCGTTGTTTCCAAAAAAGAAATTGTAGATTTAAAAGAAATTGTAGTTGAGATTGACCCGCATGCCTTTGTAATCGTATCTGACGCAAGAGAAGTTTTGGGCGAAGGTTTTATAGAGTATGGAAGAATTTGAGAAAATGCATAAAATTATTGTATTTTCTCTTTCTTTTTTTGTGATTTTAGCTTAAAATATGAAGTGGGAATTTATATTTTGGAGAAGGAGAACGGGTATGATTTCAAATCAGATACTACAGAATACAATTGATGGGTTAAAGGAGATTACAAAAATTGATTTCTGCATTCTTGATACTGCAGGTAAAGTACTGGCTGCTACGTTTTCAGGTGCTGAAGATTATGTGCAGGAGGCAGGAAGTTTTGCCGGTTCTTCTGCAGATTCGCAGATTATGCACGGGTATCATTTTTTTAAGATATTTGATGATCGCCAGCTGGAATATGTTCTTCTTGCCAACGGCGGCGGCGACGGAGTTTACATGGTAGGAAAGATGGCCGTTTTCCAGATTCAGAATTTACTTGTAGCATATAAAGAAAGATTCGATAAAGATAATTTTATTAAAAATCTGCTGTTGGATAATCTTCTTTTAGTAGATATTTATAACCGCTCCGAGAAACTTCATATTGACATGCAGGCCCGCCGGGTGGTATATATCATTGAGACGGACCGCGACAAAGACGGCAGTGATTTAAAAAAAATTAAGGGCATTTACGGCAGCCGCGCACAGGATTTTGTGACGGCAGTAGATGAAAAAGATATTATTGTAGTAAAAGAGCTTTCGGAAAATGAAACTTATGAAGATTTATATAAGACGGCCGAAGTGATGCTTGATCTGTTAAGAGACGAGGCAAAGAAAGAGATCCATATTGCGTACGGCACAATTGTAGGAGAGATCAAGGAAGTATCCCGTTCTTATAAAGAGGCCAGAATGGCGCTCGACGTAAGCAAAATCTTTTTTCCGGAAAAAAATGTTGTGGCTTATTCGACACTGGGAATCGGACGTTTGATTTACCAGCTTCCGATTCCGCTTTGCAAAATGTTTATCCGGGAGATTTTTGACAATAAGTCACCGGATGATTTTGATGAAGAGACTTTGGTGACGATTAATAAATTTTTTGAAAATAATCTGAATGTATCCGAAACTTCGCGTCAGCTTTACATTCACAGAAATACGCTGGTATACCGGCTGGATAAACTTCAGAAAAGCACGGGACTGGATCTGCGTGTGTTTGAAGATGCCATAACCTTTAAAATTGCTCTTATGGTTGTAAAGTATATGAAGTATATGGAGGCATTGGATTACTGATTTAGGAGGCATTCATGATCAAATTGGAACACGTCAGCAAAGCTTATTCTGCCGGAATACCGGCACTGAATGATGTGAATCTGGAGATAGGAGAAGGAGAATTTGTATTTGTTGTGGGGGACAGCGGTTCCGGAAAATCTACGCTGATTAAGCTGCTGTTAAAAGAACTGGAACCTACGGAAGGCACAATTACAATCAACAGCAGAAAGTTACATACCATAAGCCACAGACAAATCCCTAAGTTCAGGCGGAATATCGGCGTGGTTTTTCAGGATTTCAGGTTGTTAAAAGACAGAAATGTATACGATAACGTGGCATTTGCACAAAGAGTCATCGGCGCGTCTGTCAGAGAATCCCGCAGAAAGGTACCGCAGATGCTTTCTATGGTAGGTCTTGCAGCAAAATACAAGTCATTTCCGAAACAGCTTTCCGGAGGAGAGCAGCAGCGTGTGGCAATCGCACGGGCGCTTGTGAACCGTCCGAAGATTCTGCTTGCGGACGAACCGACCGGTAATCTGGACTCCAATAATGCCTGGGAGATTATGAAACTGCTGGAAGAGATTAATGAGCGCGGAACAACAGTTGTAGTTGTTACTCATAATATGGAAATTGTAAAAGTGATGAATAAGCGTGTCATTACAATAAAAAAAGGCGTCATTATTTCTGATGAGGACGGTGGCAGCGATGAGGATTAGCAGTGTTGGTTATACAATTAAGCAGGGAATCCGCAATATCTGGAGAAATAAAATGTTTTCTCTGGCATCTATGGCAACGATGTCGGCCTGCATATTTTTGTTCGGGCTTTTTTTTGCGATAGTAACAAATTTTCAGGCGATGGTCAAAGAGGCAGAATCCGGCGTGGCAATTACAGTGTTTTTTGATGAAAATATTACGCAGGAGCAGATTGACGCAATTGGAGCAGAGATTAAAGCAAGAGCCGAGGTTTCGGAATATAAATTTGTGTCTGCGGAAGAAGCATGGGAGGGATTTAAAGAACAGTATTTCGGAGGCAGCGAAGAGGCCGCAGCCAGTTTCGCGGGAGATAATCCGCTTGCCAATTCGGCAAATTATGCGATTTATATGAATGATGTTTCCATGCAGTCTGTGCTGGTAGATTATCTGAACGGCTTAGATGGCGTACGTGAAGTGCGTCATTCCGCTACAGTTGCCAATACGCTTTCGGATTTTAACAGTTTGATTGGATATATTTCAGATCGGAAGAGCGTCGTGTAGGGAAAGAGTGTAGCTAGTGGTGTA
>CAOKHR010000127.1 GCA_948468325.1 uncultured Lachnospiraceae bacterium
AGAATTATAAAAACAATAGTTCTCATTCATCTCGTACGTCCGATAGGTAGCCTCATTTCCCAAAGACCAGATGACAACGGAGGGATGGTTTTTATCACGTTCCACCATATTCTTTGTTCTGTCCATAACAGAAGTATTCCATACAGGAAAACCGGACGGAATATCACTGTGCGTCGCACCACGGTGCGACTCTGCGTTCGTTTCGTCACAAATATAAATACCAATTTCATCTGCCAGTCCGTACATATAGGGATTATTCGGATAATGGCTTGTCCGGATGGCATTGACATTGAACTGCTTCATCAACGTCAGATCTTCTTTTATGTCCTCCCTTGTAATTGCCCTGCCGTCATCCAGATCCGTTTCATGCCGGTTTGTCCCGCGGAACATAATCTTCTCTCCATTAATCTGCATCTGCTCCTGTCCCTGCTCATTAATATCTGCTTTATCAATCTCACGAAAGCCTACGCGCTGGCAAACAGTTTCTACCGTATTGTCATTTTCGTCTTTCAGTTCAATCAGCAGCATATACAGATTCGGGGTATCCGCAAACCACTTTTGGGGATTTAAAACTTCCCTGCTTCCTGTAAAAGTTTCTCCTTCATCGTCCGCCTTTTCCGCGGCAGATTCCTTCGCCTCCGGAACAATGACCGGAATTACCAATGGCTCCTGCCACACTTTTTCTGCTCCGCTGCCATCGTACAATTCCGCTGTTACCTTATATTCTTTTCCTGCCGCCGTATCCAGTCCCAGATTTCTGACTGTCGCGTCCAGCGTCAGCACAGCATCCTGATAATCTTCATCCAGATCCGTTTTTATGAAAATATCCCGCAGCTCCACCTTATCCTTGGAATACAGGTTCACATCCCGAAAAATTCCGCTGTAGCGGATAAAGTCCTGATTTTCCAGATAACTTCCGGTAGACCAGCGGTAAACCTCTACTGCAAGATTATTCTCGCCTTCTTTTAGATATTCCGTGATATTAAACTCATCTGTTGTATAGCTGTCCTCCGCATAACCGACGCACTTGCCATTTACATAAAGATAAAATGCAGATTCCACACCTTCAAAAGACAGAAACACCTCTCTTCCGTCCCAGTCTTTGGGAATTGTAAAAGTTCTCTTATACTGTCCTACGCTGTTTCTCACTGTCGGCGCTGTCACATACTCTCCAAGTACAGCCTCCTCATAGTTCTGCCATGGATACGACTGATTTGTATAAATAGGCTTTTCATATTTGAAATTTCCCTCTTCATCCTTAATCGCCTGAATAGAGCCTGGCACCTTAATATCATCCCAGTTTTTTGTATCCCAGTTTTCCTCATAAGAAGCTGCTTCTTCTCCTGTAAGATTTTTTTCACGTTCTGCAGGATTCTGTGCAAACTTAAATTTCCATGTACCATTTAAAGACATCTTCCAGACCGACTCTTCCGCATCCAGATCCAGTACCGATCTTTCATTGATCAACGCTTTTTCCGCTGATTCATAAGGTATAAAATACGCACGGGCAGGCTCCCGGTTCACCTCCACAACCGCAATCTGATCATACCATTCCTCTCCTGCAAAAGGACTGTCTGCAGCCTGAACAGACAGCTCTCCGATACTTCCCGGCAATTCCAAAACAAGCATTGCCCCTGCCATAATTGCAGCTAAAATCTGTTTCCTGACTTTCATATATCACATGTCCCCCTTCCTCATCTCAACCCTTCTTTTCTAACAGTCTTTTGACCAGTTTTACACAGTCTGCCGCATCTTTGGAGTATCCGTCCGCCCCGATCTCCTGTGCGAAACTCTCCGTTGTTGCAGCGCCTCCGATAATAACCTTGCTTTTGCAGCCCTTTTCGGCCGCAAGCTCCACCACATCCTTCATCCGCATCATCGTTGTCGTCATAAGCGCCGAAAGCCCTATAATCTTTGCATCTTCTTCCATAGCAGTTTCCACAATCCGCTCTGCCGCCACGTCTTTTCCCAGATCAATTACCTGATAGCCGTAATTTTTAAGCATCAGCACCACTAAATTCTTGCCGATGTCATGAATATCTCCTTCTACCGTGGCAACAACAATGACTTCTTTTTGTTTACTGCTTTCGCCTCTCTCAATCATTGGCTCCAGATAAGTAATGGCCTTTTTCATCGTATCGGCAGATGAAATCAGCTGCGGCAGAAAATACACCTGCTGTTCAAACAATTCTCCGACCTTTCCGATGGCGGGAATCAGACTGCTGTGAATTAAATCCTCCGGCTTCTCCCCGTGCTCAAGCGCCTCATTTACATCTTTTAAAATCCTGCCTTTATTGCCGTTTACCACACAGTCAAAAACACGTGTTTTGTCTGTGCTTTGTCCCGTTTCCCCTTCCGTCTTTTGGTTTTTATCTTTCTTTTCTTCCTGCATGCCGTTTTCTTTTTTCCGGTTTGCTCTTTGAATATAACGCAGCGCCGCATTTTCTTTATTCATTAACAGATCCGTGGCATATACCGCATCCATCAGCGCTTCCTGCGCGGGATTTGCAATGGCCATTGTAAGGCCTTTTGCAATCGCGGCAGTTAAAAACGCCGTATTTAAACAGCTTCTTTCCGGCAAACCAAAAGATATGTTAGACAACCCGCAGATGGTAGCCAGATTCTGCCTGCTGCAGTAGTCAATTGTCTCTAAACATTCCAGAGCCGCTTTGGGGTTTGCCCCCACGGTTGCAACAAGCCCGTCTACTATAATATCTTCTTTCGTCATTTTAGCATCCTGCGCTGCCTTTACAATTGTTTCGATAATCTGATGCTTCTCTTGTGTATCTTTCGGAAGCCCCGCATCCGACAGCGGAAGTAAAATAAACATCGCACCGTATTTGGCGGCAATCGGAATCAATTTTTCAAATTTCTCTTTTTCCAGGGAAATAGAATTTATCAGCGCCCTGCCCGGATAAATCCGCAGCGCTTGCTCAATAATATCGACATGGCTGGAATCAATGCAGAGGGGCAGATCAACTGTAGAAGACACTTCGTATATGGCGTCTGTCATCATCGCCTTTTCATCAATGCCGTTCATACCCATATTAATATCCAGAATGCCCGCACCGTTTTTCTCCTGCGCAGCTGCCATCTCACAGACAAGATTTAAGCTTCCTTCCCGCAGCTCCTCCTGAAGCTTTTTCTTGCCGGTAGGATTGATGCGTTCTCCTACAACGATAAAAGGCCCGTTTTGTGTGATTTCTATAAAACTGCGTTCCGAAGCCAAAAATCTTCTGCGTTCTGTTTTTACCGGAAGCAAATCTGCATCTTTTAATGCCCCGGCCATCTCTTTGATATGCGCCGGCGTCGTACCGCAGCATCCGCCGAAGATACGCGCGCCGCAGCCTGCAAGCACTTTTACTGCTCCTGCAAATTCCTCCGGCTGCATATCATAGACCGTCCTTCCGTCCACAAGTTTCGGCATGCCTGCATTTGGTTTTACCAGAATGGGTATATAGGCAACGTCATACATGGCCCGTACCTGTTCTGTCATTTTATCCGGCCCGACAGAACAGTTGATGCCGACTGCATCCACCCCCAGACTCTGTAAAACAATCACCGCCGTCTGCGGATCCGTGCCATATAAAGTGCGCCCCGTATCCTCATAAGTAAGACTTACCATAATGGGACGGCTGCTGCATTCTTTTACGGCAATTACGGCTGCACGGCATTCCTGTAAACTCATCATCGTCTCTATTACATATAAATCCACACCGGCATCCTCGAGCACAAGCACCTGCTCTTTGTAAATTTCTACCAGTTCTTCAAACTGCATATCCCCGATTGGATACAGCTGCTGTCCTGTCATGGAAATATCTGCCGCAACATATGCCTTTCCCTGTGCCGCTTCTTTGGCAAGAGCAGTCAGATTCCGATTCATCTCCGCCAGCCTGTCTTCCAGTCCATATTCCGCCAGCTTAATACGGTTTGCGGTAAATGTAGGCGCATACAAAATATTTGTTCCGGCTTCTACATATTCCCTCTGCAGTTTTAAAATTGCTTCTGGATTTTCCAGTATCCACTGCTCCGGACATACGCCTGTCTTCATGCCTGCCGCCTGCAGATTGCTGCCTGTCGCTCCGTCCAGAATCACTGCCCCGTCTTTCACCATCTGTCTGAATGCTTCTTTTGTCATGTCTTCCTCCCTGTGTCTCTGAAAAATCAGGATACTGCTCTTTCTTTCAAATTAAAATAAGTAAATTCCGCCGTATTAAGCAGCATATCGTTATCATCTGTAAGCTCTACATGGACTGCCGTAATCGTCTTTCCCTGTTTGATTACTTCTGCCCTGCAGAAAATATATTCCGTATTTCTTCCGGCTCTTAAATACTGAATACTGCCATTTACGGTTGTTACATAAAAACCGCAGGTACTGGCGGCAATTCCTGCCATATTGTCTGCAATTGTATAAAGACAGCCGCCATGCATATCTTCGTATATATTTTCCAGTTCTTTTTTTGTTTTTACTCTTGAAAAAACGTAACCTGTCCGAATTTCTAAAATTTCAATTCCTATCTTTTCAACAAAAGGATTTTTTGCTAATACTTCCCGAAATTCCTGCAGCATTTTTTGATCCACTTCCTTTTACCTCCCGAAAAACAGCTTACTTTTCTTTTTCTTATCAAACAGTCCGTTATACTGTAAATTCTGGTACTTTTCTATCCATACCTCTTCTTTTATGGAGCCTTCTCCGTAATGTACGTATTTTTTCAGGTCTTTCGAATAATAAGCCCTTGCATTCATTGCAGGCACAACCTCCATTAAATCCGACAAAAACTGATGATAAGGCGGCAGCGGAATGCCTGCCCGTTCCAAAAGCATGGTAGACAGAAAATTGATGCTTGTCCGCCTTACCGTCTTGCTCTCACTGCTGTAATTGCTCCAGATAAAAAACGGCACCGTATAAAGCGCTTCCAGCTCCTCTAACGTAAGCCCCGACAATCCCTTTCCGTTAATTTTTTTATAAAAAGCAGAATTTAAGCTTGGCTGGTGATCCCCGAAAAAGCAGATGACAACCGGATCTTCTACCTTGGAAAAATAAGAAATCAGTTTCTCAATGGCAAGATCCGACTGATGCACAAGGGAAAGGTACTGGTTTACATCCGGATAACGTATATTCTTCCCATAAATATCCGTTTTAAAATTTTCATAGAAATCCCTGTATCCCCCATGGTTCTGCATCGTAATTCCCATCACAAACAAGTTTTCATCATCGTCCCCCGCCTCATAGCGCTCAATAATTTTACTGTACATTTCTGCGTCTGACACATATCTGCGCATCAGACTGCTCTGGTCAAATGCGTCCAGAAAATACATTTCATCAAATCCAAACTTCGGATATACCGTATCCCTGCTCCACCCCGACTCATAATAAGGATGCATCGCCACACAGGTATAATCCTGGTTTTTGAGCGTATCAACAATCGAATAGGCATTCTCATCCTCCACATACTGCTGATATACCACAGAGCCTTCCGGCAGATATGCCATACTGTTGCCTGTCAGAAATTCCCACTCCGAATTCGGTGTTTTGGCGCCATAAACAGATGCAAGTGCATATCCTTTAACCGTATTTTCACTCAGGGAATCCATAAACGGCGTCACAGAACGGTTTGTTTCCAGATTCCCCAGAACATCAAAATCTGCAAATGATTCGTTCATAATTGCAATAATCACCGGTTTCTTTTCCACGGCAGCAGTACTTTCTTTTTTATAATCTTTTTCTATCCGTGCAATCAGCTCCTGCGAATAGTTTTCCGGCTTTTCGACAAAAGAATCACGGATGCTTAACATAAAATTCAAAAGATAACCGTTCTGATAAGTCCCTTTCTGCTCCCATGTTTCTGTCATTCTTCCATCCGTTTTCCCTGCAATATACACGCTTAAAAGCAGTCCGGCAGAAACACAAAACACCCGCATAACCCATGCTTTTCTTGTCCTTATCTTTAATTTTACCGCTCCCATAACAAATACGGCCGTCAGAAGAACGGCATTCATCGCCTGTGCATTTAATGAGAACTGATAATTCGACGCCACACTAAGACCCGTCGAAACCGTTCTTAAATCCGAAAAGGTCAGCTCATTCCCCCGAAATTCATATACAAAATAATTTGCTCCCGCCAGCAGCATAACCAAAAGATGCGCGATAATACAAGCCGCCCCCAAATGATTCACACAAAATTCCGCCGCCAGATAAATTACCAGACAGCAGCCGATATTTAAAAGAAACATCTGATTCGAAAGCCTCCCGCGCAAATCTTCCACCAAAAGAAGATACTGCACCAGCCACGTAGTAAATACGCCGGACACCCCAATCACAGCTGCCGTAACCAGCCCGTTATACTTCTCATCTAATTCAAAGTCCAGATTCTGCACTGCAAAAAAAAGCAGCACAAACAACACCGTATTAAAAACGGAAATCCCGCACAAAACATGTCCCGCCACCGAAGCAAACGCGCCGACTGCAGAAATAATCATATTTTTCTTTGTAATCTTTATCTGAAATTTCATAGTATATCCTTATGTACCCCTCTGTTTTTTATTTCACCGCGCCGAGATTATACCACATTATGCTGTTTTTTTCCAGCTTTCCGGTTATAATGTAAGTAATTGCAGGCGCAGGCTATTGATTCAGACATCCGTTGAGTGGAAATTATAGTCTGCTGCAGGGCACGCTCGCGCTAATTGCCGCTCGCAGCGGTACATAAGCTGCGAAAATACCGCAGCTAAGTACCGGCGGCGGCAAAAAGCCCTGTCATCAGACTATAATTTCCGCTCAACTACATTCCCGAAGCCGGAAAGAGCCTACTGCTGAATTTTGAAGGTTCGTTGAGTGTAAATGAAAACTTCCCGTTCTCACACTTCAACGATTCAGCGACTATCTTTTATTGATAACTGCCGCTGCAAACTTTTCGGCTTCGGGTACCCAGTTGAGCAAAATATACAACCCCAAAGCTGGAAAGAACCTACTGAATTTTGAAGGTTCGTTGAGTGTAAATGAAAACTTCCCGTTCTCACACTTCA
>CAOKHR010000128.1 GCA_948468325.1 uncultured Lachnospiraceae bacterium
AGGAGTCCATCTGGTTGCTACTACTTCATAAGACGCCGGTGTACCGCTGATCTTCAGCTCAGGATCTGCATTTTCAAGCAGGCTGTCAAATGCCGCCATAATATCATTCGCCTCTGTCTTGCCCTCTAAAGCAGCCTCCCATTCCGGAAAGTCGTCATCTGCATCCTCTAAAAGCGATCCATGACGTGTTCCATAACCTGGAGCTTCAACAGATGCCACTCCGTCTACATACATTTGGTATTTATCGCCGTTGTATATTGCAACTACATCATGCCATACGCCATCCCATTATGACAAACTCCTGTGGAGTTGTCGCATATGGTATACTTTTTGCGACAGTTTATAAGATATGAAACAAAAAATATGTAATTATAATTTACCTTGTTTTGCCCAAAATATCAAGCATATCGCAAAACAAGGATGCCATTTTCAGAAAATAGCATCCTTGTTTTATAATATTATTCCGGAATCTGGAATTTAATATCTGCAATTTTTGTTGCTTCTTCATCTTTTGCAGTCACTTCAAATGACAAATCTTTTTCTCCGTCATACAAAACCATAATCCAGCTTTCTGTCGTTCCGTCTGCATTCTCCTGATGTTTTTGTGACATCCACTGCAGGAAGTTTCCTTCTGCGTCTTTGATTCCAAGATCCGGATCATTATAAGGATCGTTATAAGGAGCCTTTCTGAAATCCGGAAGATGCACATGAACAACAAGCCCTGCTTTTGTCTTTACAGCGTCTTTTACAACAATGTCATTTTCCTGCTTATCAATCGCAAATGCTTTGTTCTCCGATGTATCCACAGTAACCGGGAACTTTAAATGCCATGTTCCTTCCACTCTGCCTGTACTCTCATACTCTCCCTGTGCATCCCAGCTGTCCCATAAGTATCCGGTCAGATTGGTAATTGTCCAGTCTACGACAGCCGTTCCATTTTCTCCGGCTTCCCATGCCCCGCCGTCCGTATCAGATAAAAGATTAATCTCACTGGCGGAAACAAACTGACTATCAGAGGATTTATCAAAGCACTGGCTGGAATAGCCGGACATATCCAATCCTTCAACTTTTAATATGTCAGACCCTATTTCTTTACTGGATACCACAATACCGTCCGCCTGACTTAACGCTTCATTCTCTGTTTTTAAAGCTGCCGTATAATATAAAACATATCCGTCACAGTAAATATCCGACACGGAAATCGTTACGCCGTTGTCTTCCGCAGATATTGTATATTCTTCACTATCTCCCTGCTTTGCAAGTTCGTCTCCGGCCTCGACAGATTTTTCACCCATTTTGGAATAAATCTCCGTTTTTTCTGCTTCATCTTTCTCCCCCTGGACACTGCCGATCAGCTTTCCGAATGTATCGCTGAAAAGATCTTCCGCCAGAGTTGGATTTGCCACTCCGATTGCTGTAACAATAAGTGCACACGCCGCCGCAGTTCCTGCCGCAATCTGCCATACCATGCTCTTTTTTCTGCTTTTCTTTGTTCTGTTTTCCATCCTGTTTACCTCCCGTAAAATCCTCTGTTTTGCCGATTCTTTTTCCAAAGGGGATAACTTTAGATCTTCATATTCTGTAAAATCCATTTCCACTTCATTGAGTAATTCATAAATATTTTTCGCCATATAAAAACATCCCTTCTATAAATTTCCTAAGCGCTGTATTGCTTGCGGATCTTCTTTTTTCCTCTGGACACACGATTATAAAGAACTTCTTTTTTTAGTCCCGTCTCTCTGCTGATTTCTTCTAAAGACTGCTCATTTACATATAATTTCAGGAACAGTTCTTTGTCCGAGGGGTTTAAACATGCCAGCATCGTTTCTACTTCTTTTGAAATCTCCTGTTCAATTAACTTTGCGAGAACACCGTCTTCTCTGGCAATCGGCGTATCTTCAATATCAACCATTACAGGTTCCCGCTGATATTGCCTGAGATAATCAATTGCCCGATATTTTGCGATTGCTGCCGCCCAGTTTTTAAAAGTATTTTTGCTTTCATCAAAGTCAGAAATATTCTGCCATATTTTCAGCAATACATCATCAAAGCATTCTTCCTGTCTTTCCGGCAGGCCAAAAAGATGTTTGCGGATGATTGACATTATCAGTCCGCCATATTCATCAATTACATACATGAGGGCCTTTTCATTATGCAGTTTTAACTGCTGAATATAATTAAATTTCCCAATCCTCATAAATCATCCTCTTTTCCAAACCTGCGCGCCGGTTCGTTTTGTAACTACACTTACTATTACGGATTTGACAACGGAATTCTATCAGGTTTTGAAAATTTTTAAAAAAACCGCTTCATTCCTGTAAAGAATAAGCGGTTTTATGTAGAAGCTTATAATACCATTCCGACAAGCCGCACGGCCAGAGCACAAATCCAGGCAATTACGCACTGTCCGGCTGCAACGCCCACGGCCCATTTTGCGCCAAGTTCTCTTTTTATGGACGCAATGGCCGCCACACAGGGTGTATAAAGCAGGCAGAATACCAGTAAAGATGCGGCTGCCTGCGCTGTAAGCGCTGCCTGAAGGCTGCCTACACTGCCAAAGAGAACTGACAAGGTAGAAACTACGCTTTCTTTCGCCATAAATCCGGCAATCAGCGATGTGGAAATTCTCCAGTCTCCAAATCCCAGCGGTGCAAATACGGGTGCTATTGCTCCGGCTGCGAGAGCCAGCATGCTGTCTTTTGAATTTGTAACTACATTTAAACGAAAGTCAAATGTCTGCAAAAACCATATGACAATCGCAGCGATGAAAATAACGGTAAATGCCCTCTGCAGAAAATCTTTTGCCTTTTCCCACAAAAGCTGCGCTACATTTTTTATACCTGGCATACGGTAATTGGGAAGCTCCATAACAAACGGAACCGCTTCTCCTTTGAACATACTTTTTTTCATCAGAAGCGCCACAAGTATCCCTGCCGCAATTCCCGCAAAATACAATGCCACCATAACAATTCCTCCGTATTTGGGAAAAAACGCGGCCGTAAAAAATCCATAAATCGGAAGCTTTGCCGTACAGCTCATAAACGGCGTCAGCAGAATTGTCATCTTCCGGTCTCTCTCCGAAGGCAGCGTCCGGCTTGCCATAACACCCGGCACGGTACATCCGAAACCAATTAACATCGGTACAATACTTCTTCCGGACAGACCGATTTTCCTGAGAAGCTTATCCATTACAAATGCAACTCTCGCCATATATCCTGTATCTTCCAAAAGCGAAAGGAAGAAAAATAAGATCACAATAATTGGCAGAAAGCTTAAAACACTTCCGATTCCGTTAAAAATACCGTCAATAACCAGAGACTGCAGCACGTCATTTACATGCCAGGATGACATGGCCGCATCTGCCGCTTCCCCCAGCATCTCAATTCCCGTTTCTAAAAGCTCCTGGAGATATGCGCCGATAACATTAAATGTCAGAAAAAATACAAGAAACATAATACCGACAAATGCAGGAATTGCCGTATATTTTCCGGTCAGGAATGCATCAATTCTGCGGCTTAGCTGCCTTTCTCTGCTCTCTTTCGGCTTGATAACCGCTTTTTCTACCAGACTTTTAATAAAAGTAAATCGCATATCCGCAATAGCCGCCGCACGATCAAGCCCCCGCTCCACTTCCATCTGATATATGATATGCTCAATCATTTCCTGCTCATTTTCCGATAACTGCAGAGCTTCTAAAATTGCCGCATCCCCTTCGACTAATTTTGTCGCGGCAAACCGCGGCGGTATACCGGCATTTTTTGCATGATCTTCAATCAGATGAATAATTCCGTGCAGACATCTGTGAACTGCGCCGCCATTATCATTCTGCCCGCAAAAATCTTTTCTTCCGGGCTTCTCCTGAAACCACGCCACATGAATCGCATGATCCACCAATTCGTCAATTCCCTCGTTTTTTGCAGCAGAAATCGGTATAACCGGAATCCCCAATATTTCTTCCATTTCATTAATATAAATCGAGCCGCCGTTTCCCCTGACCTCATCCATCATGTTAAGCGCCAGCACCATCGGAACGTCAAGTTCCATCAGCTGCATCGTAAGGTAAAGATTTCGCTCAATATTGGTGGCATCTACAATATTAATAATGCCCGTTGGCTTTTCGTTCAGAATAAATTGTCTGGAAACAATCTCCTCGCTGCTGTAAGGGGAAAGTGAATAAATTCCCGGCAGGTCTGTTACCATCGTATTGGCATTTCCTTTGATGGAACCTTTTTTGCAGTCTACCGTCACACCGGGAAAATTCCCCACATGCTGGCTGGCGCCCGTCAGCTGGTTAAACAGCGTTGTCTTTCCGCAGTTCTGGTTTCCCGCCAGCGCAAATGTAAGACAGGTATCTTTGGGCAGCGGCATCTCGTCTTCTTTTTTATGATACCGCCCTCCTTCTCCCAGTCCGGGATGTTCTTTTCTCTTTTTATTCTTATTGTTCCGCTCCTTTTTCGCGGATAAAGGCTCCGCAGAGTCATTATCCGGACCGTCCGGCAGTTCCTCTACCTCAATCTGCTGTGCATCTGCCAGACGCAGTGTAAGCTGATAGCCATGTATGCGAAGTTCCATGGGATCCCCCATAGGCGCATATTTTTCAAGTGTCACCTCTGCTCCCGGTATCACTCCCATATCCAGAAGATGCTGCCGCAGGGAACCGGTACCGCCGACACTTTTTACAACAGCGGACTTTCCTAAATCCAGGTCTTTCAGGGTCATATTTTCATCCTCCTCGCCAAACCTAGTATAATCGCTTCCACTGTAAAATTCAATGTGTAATTTCAGGCTGATAAGATACTTCCAACCGCTATTCTTTTGCAGTATGGCGTGTATGCTGCATAGACAGTAAAAAGAAGCGGGCCGCGTATCTGTCCATACATCTCCCCGCTTCTTTTCTTCATTTCAGCTGTCTGCCCTTACCGTCAGCGTTTTACTTCTCTGCTTTTTTCACCGGAAAATAAACTTCTGTTTCCCAGTCTTCTACCGCAAGGCTGTCAAAACCTGTTTTCACATAAATATCATACGGCGCCCCGCTGCATTCATAGCCGTTTTCCGAAATCCAAGTAATCAACGCCCCGTATGCATCTGACAGGGAAGAATAACCTCCTTTGTGCACCGTCACTGCGCACAGACCTTTTTTCATGATTTTATCTGCTTTTTCCTTTTCCCGGATTCCTACAATCAGCTCAATATCCGAACACTCCGGATTAAATTCTTCGTCATAGTATACGGCCCCTGTAATTCCGTTTGGCGTCACTTTCTCTCTGGGAACCCGCTCATATAAAGTGCTGTAATATTTTCCGAACTCTTCTACTCCCATTTTCTTCCGGCAGGCAAGTACTGCCCTTTCCGGAATTTCCTTTACTGAAATTTCATAATTCTTCTGATATGCCATAATATCACCAGTCCTTTCCAAACTTTTCAGATGCGCAGACATCTCACGGATAACCAGTGCCGTCTCATTCATCTGCAATTCCAACAATTGTTTCTGCTTAAGCAATTTTGAAAAGAACGTACGCTCATTTGTACCGGCAAGAAGTTCCCGGATTTCTTCCAGCGAAAAACCATACCGTTTCAGCCGCTTAATCAAAAGCACTTTCTCAATCTGCTCCTCGCTGTAATAGCGGTAACCGGTAAAATTATCCACTTTCTCCGGCTTAAACAAACCTATCCGGTCATAATGATGCAACGTTTTCACGCTTACCTGGCAAATTTTGGAAAATTCCCCTATTGCAAACATCTTTTCTTCCTTCCTGTACGTATTGATTCGAATCTGGATTTAGTATAATGTCTGACCTTAGGGAAGAGTCAAGAGGTTTTTCATTTCTTTTTTATTTCACGGCCCCAATCAGTTCCTTCACATCCGAAACTCCCTGATTTTGCATATAATCCCTGATTCCGTCTATAATTTCCTCTGCCACTGCAGGATTGTGGAAATTTGCGGTTCCGACCGATACTGCCGCCGCGCCGGCAAGCATCATCTCTATCGCGTCTTCGGCTGTTAAAATACCTCCCATACCGATAATCGGAAGCCCCACCGCCTGTGCCGTCTGATATACCATGCGGACGGCAACCGGATGTACGGCCGGACCGGAAAGCCCGCCTGTTTTATTGGCAAGTGCAAACTTTCGTTTGTGAATGTCTATTTTCATTCCCGTCAGCGTATTAATCAGAGAAAGCGCGTCTGCACCGCCTGCTTCCGCCGCTCTTGCCATTTCCGTAATATCCGTAACATTCGGACTTAATTTCATTATCACTGGCTGTGCGGCGTGTTTTTTAATTTCTTTTGTAATGGCCTCTACACTCCCTGCATTCTGTCCGAATGCAATGCCGCCTTCTTTGACATTCGGACAGGAAATATTGATTTCCAGCATGTCTACCGGTTCGTCTGCAAGCCGCTCTGCCACTTCGCAGTAGTCAGCCGCACTCTTTCCGCAGACATTGACAATGATTTTGGTATCGTATTTTTTTAAAAAAGGAATATCTCTTTTGATAAAGAGATCAATTCCCGGATTCTGCAGGCCGATTGCGTTTAACATGCCGCCATACACTTCTGCGACTCTGGGTGTCGGATTTCCTTCCCATGGAACATTGGCAACGCCTTTTGTCACTACCGCGCCAAGCTTGTTCAAATCCACAAATTCAGAAAATTCTTCTCCGGAGCCAAAGGTACCGGATGCCGTCATTACCGGATTTTGCAGGGTAACTCCCGCAAGATTTACGCTCATATTCATCAGAAATCCACCTCCTCTGCCGCAAATACCGGACCTTCTTTGCAGATTCTTTTATTCTTTACATTGGTATGGGAATCCGTTTCTTTTGAGCGGCAGACGCAGCCCAGACATGCGCCGATTCCGCAGGCCATTCTCTCCTCTAAAGATACATAGCACTCTAAACCGTTTTCGGCCGCGTATTTTTTCAGTGCCCGCAGCATCGGAAGCGGCCCGCAGGCATAAATCACGTCTGCCTTTAATCCGTTTTCCAAAACAGCGTCCAAAACATTGCCTTTTGTTCCGCTGCT
>CAOKHR010000129.1 GCA_948468325.1 uncultured Lachnospiraceae bacterium
TAGCGGAACGCTATGAAATTATGGGAAAAATCGGCGCTGGCGGCATGTCAGACGTATACAAAGCAAGAGATCATATTTTAGGGCGTTTCGTGGCTATTAAAGTGTTAAAACAGGAATTCAGCGAAGATGTGAACTTTGTAGTCAAGTTTCGCACAGAAGCACAGTCTGCAGCAGGGCTTGAGCATCCGAACATTGTCAATATTTATGACGTCGGCAGCGAGTCCGGTATGCACTATATTGTGATGGAGTATGTCGAAGGCGTCACACTGAAAACCTACATTGAAAAAAAGGGACGGCTGACATACAAAGAAGCAGTCAGCATTGCAATTCAGGTAGGCCGCGGAATGGAGGCGGCTCATGCCAAAAATATTATACACAGGGACATTAAACCCCAGAATATTTTGATTTCTACAGAGGGAAAAGCAAAAGTAACAGATTTTGGTATTGCAAGGGCAGTTTCCAACAATACAATCAGTGCGGATGTGATGGGGTCTGTACACTACGCTTCTCCGGAGCAGGCGCGCAACGGTTTTGTAAATGATAAGAGTGATATTTATTCTCTCGGTATTGTTATGTATGAAATGGTTACGGGACGTGTGCCTTTTGATGGAGAAACTACCGTTGCAATAGCAATACAGCATCTTCAGGAAGAAATGGTGCCCCCAGGTGTTTATGCCAATGACCTGCCGGTCAGCCTGGAAAAGATTATATTAAAGTGTACGCAGAAAAGCGCGGACCGCAGATATGCAAATATCAGTGATCTTTTGATTGATTTAAAGCAGGTGCTTGTAAATCCAAACGCTGATTTTGTCAAGATTTCAGACGGAAATCAAAACAGGACAAGGGTAATCAGCGAAGGCGAAGTAAGGGAAATCAAAAATGCCAGGGCGCATGTTCCTGAACCGAAGAAAGAGGAATACAGCTATCCCAAAGAGGAACAGGAAGAGGACGGGGAAGAAGAAGAGGGATTTTTAAATCCGCGCCTGGAAAAGGCCGTGACAATCGGCGGTATTGTTGCCGCAGTTATTATAATAGGCATTGTCATTTATCTGGTGGGCAAAATTCTCGGTGTGTTCGGAGGGTCTTCTGATTCTTCCGATAAGAAGAAAAACGTGCCGGATACGGAAGAAGCTTCTGTGATAAGTACGGAAAAGACAAAAACAGAACAGGTTCCGATGATAAAAGTAACAGGAATGACTCTTGCAGAAGCAAAAACAGCACTGCGAGATCTGGGACTTGGCATTTATGAAGCCGGTACGCAGGCATCGGATGAATATGAAAAAGGGCAGATTATGTCTCAGGATGTAGCAGAGGGAGAAATGGTAGATGTGCATACAACCATAAACGTTTATATCAGTACGGGCGAAGGAGACATAAGTGTTCCAGGTGTAGAGGGCTATGACAGTGAGGCAGCTATCAATATGCTGCGGGATCATGATCTTCTGGCGGAGCGCAAATATGAATACAGCGACACGGTTGCTTCCGGCAAGGTCATTTCCCAGACGCCGTCTGCAGGTTCACCTGCCAAAAAAGGCGATACGGTACAGATTGTGGTAAGCCAGGGCAAAGAAGCAGTGGCAGTGCCGGGCGTACTCAATAAACCTCAGGACGAGGCAGTCAGCATTCTGACGCAGGCCGGACTCAATGTAACGAGTACTTCTACGGAAGCGAGCGATACAATTGCCAAAGGAAACGTGATTAACCAGAGTATTGCAGAGGGCAAATACGTAGACAGGGGAACAGGAATCACTCTGGTAATCAGCTCCGGAAGCAATAAAACGTATTACTGGACAAAATTTACCGTTTCCGCTCCGGACAGCGATGAAGTGGTATCCGGCGACATTGTACTGATTGGTTCAAACGGCACACAGATACAGAGCTGGGAAAATATCAAGAAATTCCCGCATACGATTACAGCCAGCAATATCGAGAACTGTGAGAGCGGAACGATAAAAGTAACCTGGCATCTTGCGGACGGAAGTACGAGTGAACAGACGCAGAATGTAATGTTTAACAGACAGTAGCAGGGCATTTATGAAAGGAAAGATTATGAAAGGCATTTCCGGATTCTACTATGTGCATACGGCAGAATCCGGAATTTATGAATGTAAGGCAAAAGGTATTTTCCGCAATCGGAAAATAAAACCTCTGGTAGGAGACAATGTAGAATTTGATGTTACGGACGAGATTGATAAAGAAGGAAATATCACAGAAATAGCTGCTAGAAAAAATGAACTGATTCGCCCTGCAGTATCGAATATTGATCAGGCGCTGCTGATTTTTGCAGCAGCCGACCCTTCACCGGATTTCAATCTTTTAGACCGTCTTTTCGTTATGATGAAATATCAGAAAATTCCGGTAATCCTCTGTTTTAATAAAGCGGATCTGGTGGATAAGGACGGACGCGGGAAGATTATTTCTATTTACAGAGACTGCGGATGTCCGGTGCTTTTTACAAGTACGAAAGAAAGCTTTGGAATGGCAGAACTGGCAGAGCTGTTAAAAGGAAAGACAAGTGCTGCCTGCGGCCCGTCCGGCGTCGGAAAGTCTTCGATTGTAAATTTTCTGCAGAAAGATGTCTGCATGGAGACCGGAGAAATCAGCCAAAAAATCAGGCGTGGGAAAAATACAACGAGACATTCACAGCTGATTCCTGTTGAGCCGGATGCTTATATTATGGATACGCCGGGATTTGGCTCGCTTTATATACCGGAACTTTCAGCGGAAGATTTATGGAAGTATTATGAAGAGTTTCTGCCTTATGAGCCTGATTGCAGGTTTAAAGGATGCAGTCATATCAATGAGCCGGACTGCGGTATTAAACAGGCGCTTGCAGAAAGTAAGATTCATGAAAAACGCTATGAAAACTATGTCAGTATTTATCAGGAATTGAAAGAAAACGAAAAATATGAGTGGAGGTAGCTATGAATTGTTTATCACCGTCATTGCTGTCGGCAGATTTTGCAAATCTGGGAAGCCAGGTTGCTTTGATTGACCGGGCGGGAGCACAGTATGTACATATAGATGTTATGGATGGATTATTTGTGCCAAGTATCTCTATGGGACTTCCCGTTATAAAATCGATCCGTCCTGTCAGTGAAAGGATTTTTGATGTACATCTGATGATAGAGGAACCAGACCGTTATATTGATGATTTTGTAAATGCAGGCGCAGATATTCTTACGGTACATGCAGAAGCCTGCAATCATCTGGACAGGACAATCCAGAAAATCAAAGAAAAAGGAATCCTTGCCGGAGTGGCATTAAATCCCGCTACGCCGCTTAGCGCACTGGAATATATTCTAAACGAAGTAGACATGGTTCTCATTATGACAGTAAATCCGGGATTTGGAGGACAGAAATTAATTCCGTATACGATGGATAAAATCCGCGATTTAAGGCAAATGCTGGACGGTAAAAATTTAAAGACGGATATTGAGGCGGACGGCGGTGTAACATTAGATAATCTGCCGCAGGTTTTGGATGCAGGGGCTAATATTGTAGTTGCCGGAAGCGCTGTTTTTAACGGAAATGCAGAAGAAAATATAGCGGAGTTTCTTTCCTGCATGGCAAAGGAGGAGAAATGACAAGGCGTGCATTGATTGTAGCAGGCGGAAGCATACAGGAGGCATTTTGCCTGCATTATATGCAAAGTTATAAATTTGATCATAAGACTGCAGTGGATTTCGGACTGCAGTTTTTTTATAAAAGCGGGCAGAAGCCAAATCAGATTGTAGGAGATTTTGATTCTGCAGATCAAAAGGTCATCCGTTTTTTTGAAAAGCAGGAGGGTATTGAATGGCTCCGTCTGATTCCCGAAAAAGACGATACGGATATGGAAGCTGCCTTAAGGCGTATGATTGCGGACGGATATGAAGAAATCCATATTTTGGGCGGCACGGGCAGCAGAGTGGATCATATGCTTGGCAATGTCGGACTTTTAGGGCTTGGGCTAGAAACAGATACACGGATTCTGCTTGTCGATTCTCATAACCGGATTCGTATGATACAAAAAAATATTAAGATTAAGAAAACGGAGCAGTTTGGCAGGTATGTCTCCCTTTTACCAGTTACGCCGAGAGTGACAGGTATTACGCTGACAGGGATGAAATATCCGCTTAAGGATTATACAATGGAATGTTTCCGTACAATTGGAATCAGCAATGAGATTGCAGAGGATGAGGCTGAAATTTGTTTAAAAGAAGGGATACTTCTGGTTATGGAGACAAAGGATTAATTTTTATCAACTCGGTTTTGGCAGTTTCCTTTGGAATACATTGTATTCCAGGGCTGCGGCGGTATGTTGTCTGAAGGAAGATTACTTAAGAGGAGGTATGGTATGCAGTTTAGAAGAGGAATGCGGGATAAATTAGAAAAATATTTTGACGTGCAGAAAGATTTGGAAGTGGTGTTAGAAATTTCAGGGACTGCGGAATATGATTTTTGTTGTTTTGGAGTAGATGAGAGGAATCAGCTTTCAGATGATCGGTACATGATATTTTACAATCAGCTTCAAGCTCCAAATGGGGAAATTGTATTGGAGCAGAAAAGTAAAAAAGGGATATTTAAAGTAAACCTTGAGAGACTTCCGTCTGAAATCCAAAAGCTTGCATTTACAGTAAGCATTGACGGTCCGGGAATTATGTCAGAGATTTCCAGCCATAAAGTTATATTATCACAGGGGAGTACAGAACCTGTTACATTAGAATTAACGGGAGAAGATTTTTTGCGGGAGAAGTCGGTTATTTCTGTTGAAATATACAGAAAAAACGGCTGGCGGGCTGCAGCTGTAGCGAATGGATTTAATGGGGGATTGCCGGCATTATTAGAACAGTTTGGCGGAGTAGAGGAATCTGCATCTGGTGTTTTGGGCGATATAGATGATTCCAAAACTGCGGAACCTGCTGCAGAGCAGAAAGAAGTTTCTGAGATAAAAGAACGCGGTCAGAATGATGCCGTAAAAGTGTTTCTTCGGTATGATTCACAGATGGTGCAGTCAGAGATTTTTATTGACGGAGAAATAATAGAGCCGCAAAATCCGTTATATAGATTCAGAGAACAAAACATTTTCAAATGGGCAGACCAGCTGCTTCCGGTTTTAAAAGAAGTATGCAATGACAACAGTTTTTGGATTGATTTTGATGGATTGCAGCAGGATTACGAAGATTTTTCCGGAATCATAAATAAGTATTGTAAAGAGCATCCGGAGTTTGAAGTATACTGGAATTTTGCAGGGAAAGCAGCCGGGCAATCGGAAGTTTTAAACAGGAAAGAAGGAAGAGAAGAGGCTTTGGTACAGGTAACCTTTCGTTACAATCCTTATACAGTGCAATCGGAGATTTGTATCAATGGGAAAAAAGTGGAGCCGCAGAATTCTTTGGGAAGTTTTCTGGATAAAAGAATGCAGGAATGGGCAGACCAGCTGCTTCCGGTTTTAAAAGAAGTATGCAATGATAATAATTTTCAGATTGATTTTTACGGGCTGCGGATGGATTATGATGATCTTGCTGAAATCATAAAAGACTATTGTACGGAACATCCGGAGTTTGAAGTGCATCTGAATTTTACGGAAGCAAAAGGTTCCGAAGACAGATTGGAAGAACTGAAAAAGTTGTTTTATGAAATGCAAAAAGATTGTCCGTTTGAAGATTTAAAAACGGAACAGATCAGAGAAAATTTTGAACTGGCAATCGGTTCGGAATTTGAAGTCAGTGTCATTGCAACGATGAGTTCCGGAAAGTCTACGTTGATTAATTCTTTGCTTGGGACGGAATTGATGCCTTCCAAAAATGAAGCATGTACGGCAACCATTGCGAGGATCAAAGATAATAATACGGGACATGATTTTCGTGCCGTTTATCGGGATAAGGAAAATCATATTTTAGGAGAATATGAACATTTGTCTTTAACTGATATGGAAGAAATGAATGCTAATCCGGATACTGCCTATATTGATATTGAAGGAAATATTCCCAATATTGATTCTTCCGGGATAAAGCTTGTACTGGTTGACACACCGGGGCCGAATAATTCACGGACAGAGGACCATAAAAACCATACTTATAAAGTCATTAAAGAAAAAACAAAGCCGATGGTTTTATACGTACTCAATGCGACACAGCTTCAGACGAATGACGACCATGAATTGCTGGGAGTCGTTTCAAATGCAATGAAAGTCGGAGGAAAGCAGTCAAAAGACAGATTTTTATTTGCAGTCAATAAAATTGACTTGTTTGATCCGGATAAAGAGTCAGTGGAAGGCGCGCTGAACCATGTCCGGGAGTATTTGAAAAAATTTGATATTGTAAATCCAAATATTTTTCCGACATCTGCGGAGACGGCAAAAGTCATCCGAATGAAACAAAATGGGGAACACCTGACAAAAGGCCAGATGAAAGTTTTGTCAAACTGTAATTTTTTTATCGAAGAGGAACAGCTGCATCTGTCCGAACAGGCCGGATTGAGCCAAAACAATATGCGTCTGGTGAAAAAGGCCATCGAGGAAGCAAGGCAGAATGATGATATATATCAGGAGGTGCTGATACATACAGGAATACCTGCCGTAGAGATTGCCATTAACGAGTATTTGAAAAAATATGCATATACGGCCAAAATTAAATCTGCCGTCGATACATTTAAGAAAAAAATCGAAGAAAAGAATATGCAAAAAAATATGCTTGAGGCTATTAATGCAAATGAAAAATCCAGAAAAGAAATTAATTCACAGTTGAACAGCGTCAGGCAAATGCTGGAAGAAGGGGATGAAGCAAAAAAATTCAGAGATAAAATAGAAGCTCTGGATATGATGAAGGACGCAAAAAACAAAATACGAAAAATCAGGGCGAAAATTACAAAAGAGCTGAATCCTTCTGACAATAAAGGAGCTATGACGACATTAGAAGTCCAGCAGTTGATGATGAAAATGAATCATTCCGTAGAACATTTGCAAAGTGATGTGAAAACGGAACTGGACAATATTATTCAGGATGTGATTGTGGATAATGCAAATACGATTATGAA
>CAOKHR010000130.1 GCA_948468325.1 uncultured Lachnospiraceae bacterium
GCCGGAATGATTGAAATAGAATAAATTTTTTTGCCCAATGGTTAGCTGAGACTAATAGAAGATAGCAAAGGCGTATAAAGGATAGTTGAAACAAATAGAGAGGAGTAAGGAAATGGCAGTAAAAATTGCATTGGCAGGTAACCCAAACTGCGGAAAGACAACATTATTCAATGCACTTACAGGCTCAAACCAGTTTGTAGGAAACTGGCCGGGTGTTACGGTCGAGAAAAAAGAAGGAAAATTAAAAGGGCACAAAGACGTTACGATTATGGATTTGCCGGGAATTTATTCTCTGTCTCCATATACTTTAGAAGAGGTTGTTGCCAGAAATTACCTGATTATGGAAAGGCCGGATGCGATTATCAATATTGTGGACGGCACAAATATCGAGAGGAATTTGTATCTGTCTACACAGATTATGGAACTTGGCATTCCCGTGATTATGGCAGTCAATATGATGGATATTGTAGAAAAGAACAAAGACCAGATACATATTGACAAGCTGAGTAAAAAAATGGGCTGTGAAGTAGTCGGGATTTCTGCTTTAAAGGGAACAGGGATTGAAAAAGCAGCAGAAAAAGCAGTTGTGCTTGCAAAGAAAAAGGGAACTGCCGTACCGGCACATAAATTCTGCAAAGAAGTGGAAGAAGCCGTGCATGAGGTAGAAGATAAGCTGAGTTTTGATATTCCCAAAGAGCAGAGAAGATTTTTTGCAGTCAAACTTTTGGAAAAAGATGAAAAGATAAGAGAACAAATGAAGAACATTCCAGATGTTTCCGCCGAAATTAAGGCGCTGGAAGACAGATTTGACGATGATACGGAAAGTATTATTACAAATGAAAGATATGTTTATATTTCTTCCATTATACAGGAATGCTGCACCAAAAATAAGACGAATACGTTGACCCTTTCCGATAAGATTGATAAAATCGTAACAAACCGTATACTTGCACTGCCGATTTTTGCAGCAGTAATGTTTGTCGTATATTACGTGTCGGTTACAACAGTCGGTACATGGGCAACAGACTGGGCAAATGACGGCGTGTTTGGTGAAGGCTGGAGTTTGTTTGGACTTGAAATCCCCGGTATTCCGGTACTTGTAGAGAATGCACTGAATGCAGTCGGGTGTGCGGACTGGCTGCAGGGACTTGTATTGGATGGTATCGTAGGCGGCGTAGGAGCTGTTTTGGGATTTGTTCCGCAGATGCTTGTGCTCTTTATCTTTCTGGCGTTTTTGGAGGCCTGCGGATATATGGCAAGAGTGGCGTTTATTATGGACCGTATTTTCCGTAAGTTCGGTCTTTCCGGAAAATCTTTTATCCCGATGCTGATTGGAACGGGATGCGGTGTACCCGGCGTTATGGCGTCAAGAACAATCGAAAACGACAGAGACCGTAAAATGACGGTTATGACGACGACGTTTATACCCTGTGGGGCAAAGCTTCCGATCATTGCATTAATTGCAGGGGCATTTTTCAACAATTCCGGATGGGTATCTTTTAGTGCGTTTTTTGTAGGAATTGCGGCAGTTATCTGCTCCGGTATTATTTTAAAGAAAACAAAGATGTTTGCGGGAGATCCGGCTCCTTTTGTTATGGAGCTTCCTGCTTATCATATGCCGACAGTCGGCAATGTACTTAGAAGCATGTGGGAGCGCGGCTGGTCTTTTATCAAAAAAGCCGGAACAATTATATTACTGTCCGCAATCGTACTCTGGTTCCTGCAGGGATTTGGCTGGGCAGACGGCAGCTTTACAATGCTGGAAGCAGAAGAACTGGACAGCAGTATTTTAGCGGCAATCGGCGGTATTCTGGCCCCCGTATTTGCACCGCTTGGCTGGGGTGACTGGAAGATGGCAGTTGCAGCAGTTACCGGATTGATTGCAAAGGAAAATGTTGTCACTACATTTGGCGTACTTTTCGGTTATGCGGAAGTAGCAGAAGACGGAGCGGAAATCTGGGCAGCGCTTGCGGCAGGCATGTCTGCAGCTGCGGCATATTCATTCCTGGTATTTAATCTGCTCTGTGCGCCGTGCTTCGCGGCAATGGGAGCAATTAAGCGTGAGATGAATAACCGGAAGTGGTTCTGGTTTGCGATTGGCTATCAGACAATTTTAGCATATATCGTTTCACTCTGCGTATATCAGATTGGAACTTTTGCCACAACAGGCGCATTCGGAATCGGAACCGTAGTGGCGGTTATACTGGTGGCGGTATTTATTTATCTTCTGGTGCGGCCATATAAGGAAAGCAATAGATTAGAAGTAAATGTTAAAATGGCTAAGGCAAAATAAAGGTAACAGTTTAACCTGGGACTTTGCACTGGCTGCAAAGTCCGTAAGGCTGAACTGTTACAAATAAAGGAGATGTGTATTATGGGAACATTTATTGTGGGCTGTATTGTAGCAGGCTGCGCTGCGCTTGCAATGCGCAGTATAATAGGAAGTAAAAAGAAAGGCAAATTATCCTGCGGCGGTGACTGCGGGCACTGCAGCGGATGCCATTAACCCCCTAAAATAGACGGCTGTCACTTATGTGGCAGCCGTCTTCATATATTCTTAAGATTCGTTTTATTGAACAGACAGATTTTTTATGATACAATTTAGAAAATTTTAAGGCATAAGGGGGATGCGTTATGGAGAAATGGCTGAAGACGCCGAAAGCTGTTTATCTGGCGCGAGAGTCCAAAAAGGGACTGCACTGGGCAATAGAGATTTTAGTTTTTATTGCCGTGTTTGTTGTATGCGCGATTGCTGAAGTGCTGGTGGTAACTCCGGTGGAGGCAGTGTTTTTGCTGAGTAATCAGCGTTTTCTGGACGCGGCGGCGACTGGCGATGCAGAATTTGCAAAACACATCGCATGGGCTGCCATGGGAGAGAATCCGGACTGGCATATGATTGCATCGCTGTTTTCAACGGGAGTCATGATATTGCTGATAATATTGTTCTGTCGGCTGATTCAGAAGCGGAAGCTTACATCCATCGGTTTTGTAAAAAAAGGATTTCTGAAAGAATATATCAAAGGCATTGCGGCAGGAGCGGCATTGTTTTCTGCGGCAGTACTGATCTGCGTCGTGACAGGAGCGTTAAAGATTGAATACGTGGCCGGAACGTTTACATTGCCTCTGCTGCTTTTATTTGCGGCCGGATATATGGTTCAGGGAATGGCGGAGGAAGTGCTCTGCAGAGGATATTTTATGGTATCTCTGGGACGCAGATATTCTATGACAACAGCAGTTCTTATCAATTCTGTGGCATTTGCGGCGCTGCACCTTTTAAATCCCGGCATTGCGCCTCTTGCAATTATAAATTTAACATTATTCGGTATTTTTGCATCTGTCTGTTTTATCAAAACAGAAAATATCTGGCTGATTGGAGCTTTGCATTCCGTATGGAATCTGGTACAGGGAAATATATATGGGATTAAAGTCAGCGGCGGAACTTCGCAATGCACAGTACTTACTTCTGTTATGGCAGAGGGGAAAGAGTTTTTAAACGGCGGAGATTTTGGACTGGAAGGAGGATTGGCAGTTACAGTTGTACTTGCAGCCGGAACGGCATTTCTTTTGTTTTACAAAAATAAAAATAATTTGGCGGTGAAAGAATCATGAAATTGGAATTAAAAAACATACATAAAAGTTTTGGAGATAAGCAGGTATTAAAAGGAATTTCTTTTTCGGCGGAAAGCGGAAAGGCGTTTGGACTGCTTGGCCGCAACGGCGCCGGAAAAACTACCACAATCCGTATCCTGATGGATGTATTCGGCGCAAATGACGGTGAGATTTTTATTGACGGCAGTCATATTGATTATACCAAAATCAAGACGGGATATTTGCCGGAGGAGAGAGGCCTTTATCCGAAAAAGAAAATTATTGATCAGTTGATTTATTTTGCGGAATTGAATGGAATGAAACGTCAGGAAGCAGTAAAGTCAATTGATTACTGGCTGGAACGTCTCGGTATGGCAGAGTACAGAGGAAAGCGCTTAGATACCCTGTCTAAGGGGAACCAGCAGAAAATCCAGCTGGTAACCGCACTTGCCCACAATCCGGACATTGTAATTTTAGATGAGCCGTTTTCCGGTTTGGATCCGGTGAATGCCATGATTTTAAAGGATGTGGTAAAAGAAGAAATTGCAAATGGGAAAATTGTGCTGTTTTCCAGCCATCAGATGAATTACATTGAAGAGTTTTGTGACAGTATTGCCATATTAAACAGTGGAAAAATTGTTTTGCAGGGTGATATTTATAAAATTAAGCATAACTATGTAAGGGATAAGCTGGTTGTACGTTCCGAAGATGCAGATGCAATCAGAAATGCGCTTGGCAGCTGCTGTGTAAAGACAGATGAGAAAGAGCTGCTCATCCGCTTGACGTCTGCAGAAGAAAAACAAAAGATGATGAAGCAGTTAACAGAAGCTTATGATATTGATGAAATCAAAGTATTTGAACCGTCACTGAATGATATTTTTGTAGAGTATGCAAAAGAGCAGTATTAAGGAGACAAAATTTATGAAACAGTTTGGGACAATATTCAAATTTGAATTGAAAAATTATCTTAAGAATAAAATATTCGCGGGTGTTACCGTTTTTTTGGTTGCAGTTATTGCAGTTGTTATGTTTTTCCCCAGTATTATGGATGCTATTAACGGTGATGAAGCGCAATCAGAGGATGGAAAAGAAATAGAAGCTGTCGAAATTACCGGAATTATGCTGCTTGGTACAAATGGCGTAGAAAATGGTGAAGAGATACGGCAGTCTTTTGGGGAAGCGTTTTTGGAATACGAAGTTCTTTTAAGTGAAGATGATCCGGATGTGATAAAAGAAAAAGTGACTTCCGGTGAGGCAGAATGTGCATTTGTATTAAACAGCCCGACTTCTTATACTTATTATGTCAATAATCTTTCTATGTATGACATGAATACGGAGATTGCAGACGAACTATTAAAAACTATGTATGGACAAAATGCCATGGTAAATGGAGGAATGTCGCCGGAGGAAGCGAGGGATATTCTTGCAGTACAGATTGAGCATGAAACGGAAAGCCTTGGCAAAGATCAGATGCAGAATTTCTTCTATACGTATATTATGATTTTTGCATTGTATATGGTAATTCTGCTTTACGGGCAGATGGTTGCAACAAATGTGGCGACAGAAAAGAGCTCAAGGGCAATGGAGCTTTTGATAACAAGTGCGAAGCCGGTCAGTATGATGTTCGGAAAGGTAATTGCGTCCTGCCTGGCCGGATTTATACAGATTCTGGTGGTATTCGGTTCGGCGATTTTATTCTATAATCTCAATCAGAGCAGCTGGGAAGGAAATATGATTATTGCATCTATTTTTGATATGCCGCCGGAGCTTCTTGTATACATGCTGGTTTTCTTTGTACTGGGCTTCTTAATTTACGCATTTATGTTTGGGGCGATTGGCTCTATGGCATCTAAGCTGGAAGATATTAATACATCGGTTATGCCGGTGACGCTGCTGTTTATTGCAGGATTTATCGTAGTTATGATGTCTATGTCAAGCGGAGATGTGGACAGTCTTTTGATGCGTATCTGCTCTTATGTGCCTTTTACTTCCCCGATGGCGATGTTTACACGTATTGCAATGAGTACGGTGCCGCTTTATGAAGTGGCAGTTTCGATTATTATTCTGATTGGAACCGTTATTGCAATCGGAGTAGCTGCCGCCAAAATATATCGTGTCGGCGTATTGCTCTACGGAACAACGCCTAAGATCGGATCAATTATAAAAGCAATGAGAAAAGCATAAAAAATATATACCCAAAGGGCATCCCAATATGACAAACTCCTGCGGAGTTGTCACATAATGTATACCCAAAGGGCATCCCGACATGACAAACTCCTGCGGAGTTGTCACATAATGTATAAAATTTCTCTTTTTGGAAAATATTATGATGAATATAGAAAAAGGAGGAATACATTATGCGTGCAGTAGTAGATAAGGATACCTGCATTGGCTGCGGTCTGTGTGCGTCAACAGAGCCGGAGGTATTTGAGATGGATACAGACGGCAAAGCAGTCAGTATTGCAGATACAACCGATGCAAACAGGGAATCTGTAGAAGCCTGCATCACCGGATGTCCGGTGAATGCAATTCATGCGGAAGAATAAATCAGTTATATAAATATCAGGGCAGGACTAGTACAGAGAGAAATCTCTGATAGCCGGCCCTGAAATTTTTTTGTTTCCCATGTTTACATTTGGCAGCGGAACGATTATGATAAAACAGGTATTAATGTGTTGGCATACATTTTATGAAAGAAATGAGGAATAAGTATGGGAGGCTTTTTTGGCGTAGCATCCAGAGAGGATTGCGTATTTGATTTATTTTTCGGAATTGATTATCATTCCCACCTGGGGACAAAACGCGGCGGGATGGTGGTATATGGGGAAAACGGGTTTGACCGTTCGATCCATAACATTGAGAATGCACCGTTCCGTACAAAATTTGACAAAGACGTACAGGAGATGTCCGGCAGAACCGGAATCGGATGTATTTCAGATTATGAGCCGCAGCCCCTTTTGGTGCGTTCTCACCACGGTACGTATGCAATTACGACGGTAAGCAAGATTAATAACGTAAAACAATTGTCAAAAATGCTGTTTGAAAACGGCCATTCTCATTTTTTGGAGATGAGCGGCGGTGATATTAATGCAACAGAGCTGATTGCATCACTGATTAACCAGAAAGAAAATCTGATTGAAGGGATTCGCTTTGCACTGGATTCGGTAGAAGGATCGGTATCAAAATTGCTGATGAATGAAAAAGGAATTTATGCGGCAAGAGATAAGTATGGACGCACGCCCGTCGTAGTCGGGAAGAAAGAAAGCGCTTTCTGCATTTCCTTTGAAAATTTTGCGTATAAAAATCTTGGTTACACAGATTATGCGGAGCTTGGGCCGGGAGAGAATGCAGTTGTGACAGACAGGGAATATGTTACTTTGTCGGCTCCGGGCTCGCAGATGAAAATCTGTACATTTTTGTGGGTTTATT